>NZ_JAAGPM010000304.1:0-2478 GCF_017104865.1 Burkholderia sp. Ac-20349 | reverse complement strand
CCGCGCCGGGGCGCAAGCTGCTCGTCGTCACGGGCCGCACGGCGGCCGAGGTCGACGATGCGGTCGCGACGCTCGTGCTGGGCCGCGTCGCGCTGTCGGGGCCGGCGGCGACGGTCGCGCACGTCGATCTCGGCGCGCCGCGCAAGCCGTACGATGCGCCGCGCTGGCTGCCGGTGAACCGGCCGATCACGTTCCGCGAACTCGTATCCGATACGCGCGACCTGGAAGTGCGAGGCACGGCGCCCGATGCCATCCGCCTGAACCTGCGCGTGCCGTCCGATCTGCATTCGTGGAACGGCGCGGGCGTGCCGATCATCCTGCGCTACCGCTACACGGCGCCGACGGTGCAGGACAACTCGACGCTCGCCGTCGAGATCAACGACCAGCTCGTGAAGTCGTACCGGCTCGGGCCGGCCCATGCCGAGGACGCGCACGGCCGCATGCAGCTGCCGCTGCTGTCGGTGCCGGAAGGGCGCGTGACGAGCGACGTCGACATCCCGGCGTTCCGGGTCGGCAGCGGCAACCAGCTGCAGTTCCGCTTCACGCTCGACACGCAGAAGACGGGCCTGTGCTCGAGCACGGCGACCGAGCCGCAGCGGGCGGCGATCGATCCCGACTCGACGATCGACTTCTCGCACTTCGTCCATTACGCGCAATTGCCGAACCTCGCGTTCTTTGCGAACAGCGGCTTCCCGTTCACGCGCTTCGCCGATTTGTCGCAGACGGCCGTCGTGATGCCCGACCGGCCGTCGCCGCAGGAACTCGAGGCCTACCTGACGATGCTCGGCCACATGGGCGAATGGACCGGCTTCCCGGCGCTGCGCGTGCAGGTCGCGCGGCCCGGCGACGTCGCTGCGCTGTCGGGCAGCAAGGATCTGCTCGTGATCGATGGCTCGCCCGCGTCGCCGCTGCTCGCGCACTGGCGTTCGGCGCTGCCGCTCGTGATCGGCGAACAGGGCAGCGCGGGGGGCGAAGGCGCCGCGCGGGTCGCGTTCTCGGTGAAGGAGCGCTGGCGCAACGGCGTCGGCCTGGCCGAAGGCGGCGCGCATATCGAACAGACGGGCTCGCTCGCGGCGCTCGCCGGGTTCGAGCTGCCGGGCAGCCGGGGGCGCAGCGTCGTCGCGCTCACGGCGACCGACCAGCCGCGCCTCGGCGATCTGCTCGACGTGTTCGAGAACGCCGGGCTCGTGTCGCAGCTGCAGGGCGACCTTGCACTGGTGCGGCCGGGGCAGGTCGACAGCCTGCGCGTCGGCGACCCTTACGTGGTCGGCTTCGTGCCGTGGTATGCGCGCGTATGGACGCAAGCGGCGCGGCATCCGGTCGTGCTCGGCGCGGTCGGCGTCGTCGCGGGGCTGCTGCTCGCGCTCGGCGTGTTCAGCGTGCTGCAGAGAATCGCCGCGCGCCGACGGGGGATGTAACGGATGGCGCGGGCAATGGCGAAGCGACGGGCAACGCAGCCGGCGCGGCGTGTCGGCGCGACACTCGCGCTGGCGGTTGCGGTGACGTGCGCGGCGGCCGGGATGGCCACGCGTGCGCAGGCCGCGGGAACCGGTGCGACCGACGCGGCGGATGCGGCCAACGCGGGATGCGGCGCGGCGTGGCCGCGCTGGGACGCGTTCAAGCGCGATTTCATCTCGGCCGACGGCCGCGTGATCGACGTCGGCTCGGCCGATTCACGCACGGTGTCGGAGGGGCAGGCGTATGGACTTTTCTTCGCGCTGGTCGCGAACGACCGGCGCATGTTCGACACGATCCTCGCATGGACCGAGAACAATCTCGCGCAGGGCGACCTGAGCGCGCATCTGCCGGCGTGGCTGTGGGGCCGCGCGCCCGACGGCGCGTGGCGCGTGCTCGACGCGAACGCGGCGTCGGACGCCGACCTGTGGATCGCGTATGCGCTCGTCGAGGCCGGGCGGCTGTGGCACGAGCGCAGCTACACGGCGCGCGGCACGCTGCTCGCGAAGCGCGTGCTCGACGACGAGACGGCGAGCGTGCCGGGCCTCGGCCTCACGCTGCTGCCGGGGCCGACCGGGTTCAAGCTGGCCGACGGCCAGTGGCGCGTGAACCCGAGCTATTCGCCGCCGCAGGTGATCCGCGCGCTCGGCGCGCGGCTGCCCGACGACCGGCGCTGGGCCGCGCTCGTCTCCAGCACCGGGCGCGTGCTGCTCGACACCGCACCGAAAGGCTTTTCGCCCGACTGGGCGCTGTATCGCGCGGGCACGGGTTTCGGGCCCGATCGGGAGACGCATGCGGAGAGCGCGTACAACGCGATCCGCGTCTATCTGTGGGCCGGCATGCTCGACCGCGCCGATCCGCTCGCCGCGCCGTTGCTCGCGCGCTTTGCGCCGTTCGCCGACCACATCGCCGCGCATGGCGCGCCGCCGGAGAAGGTCGACACGACGACGGGCATCGCGGGACCGAACGACGGCAACGGCGGGTTCTCGGCGGCGGCCGTGCCGTTCCTCGACGCGCGCGGCC
>NZ_JAAGPM010000303.1:0-2445 GCF_017104865.1 Burkholderia sp. Ac-20349 | reverse complement strand
CGACCCACAGGCCGAGCGTGGCGTCGAACGCGAGCGGCGGCCCGTCGACGAGCGCCGCATAGTAGGGATAGGGATCGCGGTGCGTGACCGCTGCGATGGGATCGGTCGGGTTCATGCGGTCAGTATCGGCGCAGCGCGCCGCCGCATGTTTCGGGCTGGCGTGAAATGTCGCGGCGCGGGCATCGCGCGTGGCCGCATCGCGACGACCGGGGAACGTCAGGCCGCCGACCGGTAGCGATGCGACTGCATGCGCATGCGGACGCGCCCGGCCGAAATCGCGCGCGGCTCGGGCACCACCGTGTCGTGATGGAACATTTCCTGCCGGAATTCGCCGTTTTCGTCGAACCACTGGCAGATCAGCCAGTCGCCGTCGTCGAACACGACCGGTCCGGCATAGGTGACGGTCATGCGCGGCCCGCCCGTCTTCAGCGTCACGACATCGCCGACGCGAAGCCGGACGCGTTGATTTTCTCGGATCGTCATCGCTCTCTCAGCATTTTTATATATCGATATTTTCGGCGGCTCACCAACCGTTCTTGCGAAGGTGCCGCAGATTATCAATCAAAAAACCGGCCGGCAACTCCCGCGTAAAAAAACTCACGGCGGGGAAAATGCAACAATGCGCGACATCGATGCGCTCGGCGGGCGCCCGCGCGCCGGCCCCGGTCGAACGGGCGGAATGCGGAGAATAGACGATGAATATTGCGTCGTCACCGACGTTTAACTCGGACGCGAAATCGGTTGATTATTGTCAATCAATGTTTCGGCTGGAAACGATCCCACGGTTTATTTGCGCTCATTCCCCGAACAAATCCGGTGAATTATCGGGCGACGCAAACCAGCGGTTGATATCGCGCCCGGGCACGGCCGCTTGCGTGAACGTAAACGTGCCGTCCTGCGCCATCTCCTTCGCGGCACGCAGGAACGCGCCAAGCGCGGCCCGCGCAAGCGCACCGCCGACGCTCACGCGCTTCACGCCGAGCGCCGCCAGCGCGTCGAGGCTCAGCAGCCCGCCCTGTAACCCCATCACGACGTTTACGGGCGCGCCGACCGCCTGCGTCACCGCCGCGATTTCGTTCGCATCGGTGATGCCCGGCGCATACAGCACGTCGGCGCCCGCGTCGCGATAGGCAACGAGCCGCGCGATCGTATCGGCGAGGTCGGGCCGGCCATGCAGGTAGTTTTCGCAGCGCGCGGTCAGCGTGAACGGAAACGGCAGCGCGCGCGCCGCGTCGACGGCCGCCGCGATGCGCTCGATCGCCGCTTCGCGCGCGTAGATCGGCGCGTCGGCACGGCCCGTCGCGTCCTCGATCGAGCCGCCGACCGCGCCGGCCTCGGCCGCGAGCCGGATCGTTTCGGCCACCGTGCCGGGCGCGTCGCCGAAGCCGTTCTCGAGATCGGCGCTGACGGGCAGGCCGCCCGCGGCGACGATCTCGGCGATGTGATCCAGCATCGCGTCGCGGTCGATCGCGTTGTCGGGCTGACCTTTCGAAAACGCGTAGCCGGCACTCGTGGTCGCGAGCGCCTCGAAGCCGGCCATCGCGAGCAGTCGCGCGGTGCCGGCGTCCCACGGGTTCGGGATGATGAAGGCGCCGGCGCGTGCATGCAGGGCGCGGAACGCTTCGGCTTGGCGGGCTTGCAGGTCGGAACGGGTCATCGTGGACTCCGGAAGGAAGTTGACGGCTGAGCTTACGCCGGTCGTGCACACGACGTTTCAGCGTTCATCGAAATGTCGTCGCGCGACAGGAAAAAACCGGTGCGCCGACGGCGTGCCAGCAGCCGGCAACGAGCGGCCTGGCGCCGCCGCCCGTCCGCCCGGTGCCGGCCCGCAGTCGCTTACTTCGCGGCGGCTGCCCCGCCGTCGATGCCGAGCAACACGTCGGTAACGGCCTCGGAGAAACGCATCGCACGACCGTCGATCAGCACGCCGTCCGGATTCGACGGGTCCCGCGCGGCTTGCGGCACGCCGTGCGCGAGCAGCAGCCGCGCGCAAGCCTCCCAGTCGGACGCGCCGACCTGCTCCGGTTCGTTGACGGATGCCCAGGACAAGGTGCCGAGTGCATCGCTCCCGAACCCGTGCAGGTCGCGCCAGTTCGCGCCGTGCGCGAGCAGGAACGCGAGCAAGCCCGCATCGCCGCGGAACACCGCATGATTCAGCGCGCTCGCATCCCAGTCGCCGCCCCGCGCCGCGATCGGCCAGCCCAGTTCGACCATGACCTTCACCGCGTCGCCCGACCCCCATGCGGCGGCATCCGGCAGCAGCCTCAGCCGCTCGCCGGGCAGCGCACCGGGCAGTTCTGGATGGCGCGCCTGGATGCGCCGCCCATCGTCGGCAGGATCGCGTCCGGGCGCTCCTTCTCGATGATGCGCGCGACGACTTCCCACGTGATCGGCTCGATGTAGGTCACGTCGGCCGTGTTCGGGTCGGTCATGATCGTCGCCGGG
>NZ_JAAGPM010000302.1:0-2636 GCF_017104865.1 Burkholderia sp. Ac-20349 | reverse complement strand
TGCCGGACGCCGGCCGGCACGCGCGGCGCGGCGGCGGCCGCGTCGAGCGGATGCAGCGGGGCATTGCAGCGCAGGCACAGCCGGAACGGCCGCATGTGCGGTGCGAGATCGAGCCGCTCGAACAGTTCGCGCAGCTGGTCGGCCGGCTGCAGCGCGTGCAGGTAGCAGCCGCGCTCGACCGCGCGCCGCTTGAGCAGCTCGCGGTCGCGGGTCAGCACGATCCGGCCCTCTCGCGCGGCGAGCGCCGCGAGCTCGTCGTCGCGGTAGTGGTTGTCGTAGCAGGTGTCGAAGCCCGCGAGGCGCAACAGTTGCGCGAGGCCGCCGAGATGCGCGTCGGCGACGAAGCACCATTGCGCCGGTTGCGGCGCGGTAGCCCCGTTCACCGTGGTTTGCGCGCGTTCCGGAAAGGCTTCGACCCGGTCGCCGTCGCCGAGCGGCCGGTCGAGCGCGGCCGGCGCGTCGTTCACGCAGAGCCGGCCGATTTCCGTATGCGGGACGCCGAGCGCCTCGATCGCATGCTTCACCGTCGCATCGCGCGCGCATGCGTGCCCGAACGCGCGGTCGCGCTGCGCGCGCGGGAGAAAGGCGTTCAGTTCGTCGTGGAAGCGGAAGGTCGCGGTCGCCATGCGCGCAGTATGGCACCGCGCACGGGCGGCCGCGTGCCCTGCAGATGCCACGCATCTGTGGTTAACTCCCCGCTTCACGGAGCGAAGGAGCGGGAAATGGATCTCGGATTTATCGGGCTGGGTGAAATGGGGCAGGCAATCGCGACGAACCTGCTGAAGGCCGGGCACACGGTGCGGGTCTGGAACCGGTCGCGCGAGCGCGCCGAGCCGCTCGCCGCGCACGGCGCGCAGATCGTCGACACGCCGGCCGACGCGTTTCGCGGCGACGCGGTGTTCTCGATGCTGGCCGACGACGCCGCGGCGCGCGCGATCTTCGACGATGCGCTGCTCGCGCAGGCGCCGCGCGGCCTGATCCACGTCAACATGGCGACGGTGTCGGTCGCGCTGGCCGAATCGCTCGCGCACGCGCATGCGTCGCGCGGCATCCATTACGTCGCCGCGCCGGTGATGGGGCGGCCCGATGTCGCGGCGGCCGCGCGCCTGACGATCATGGCGGGCGGCCCGGCCGAGGCGATCGACCGCGTGCAGCCGCTGTTCGACGCGATCGGCCAGAAGACCTGGCGGTTCGGTTCGCTGCCGCAGCACGCGAACGTCGCGAAGATCGCCGCGAACTTCACGCTCGCGTCGGCGATCGAGACGCTCGGCGAGGCGTCCGCGCTGCTGGGCGCACACGGCGTCGCGATGCGCGACTTCCTCGACGTGATCACCGGCAGCGTGTTTCCGGGCCCCGTCTACGAAGGCTACGGCTCGATGATCGCCGAGCGGCACTACGAGCCCGCGCGCTTCAAGGCGCGCCTCGGGCTGAAGGATGTTCGCCTCGCGCTGGAAGCCGGCGACGCCGTGTCGGTGCCGTTGCCGGTGGCGAGCGTCGTGCGCGACAACCTGCTCGATGCGCTCGCGCACGGCGGCGGCGAGCAGGATTTCGCGGTGCTCGGCGAAGTCGCGCTGCGCCGCGCGGGCCGCTGATCCGTCGCGCGACAGAAGTCCGGCGCATCGGCATAATCGACGTTTCGTTTTCCCTTTCATCCAGGCAGAGGCGGGCATGAACTTGCATACGTGGTGGCTTTTCGTGGCGACGGTGTTCGTCGTGTCGGCGATTCCGGGCCCGAACATGCTGCTGGTGATGACGCACGGCGCGCGGCACGGGCTGCGGCGTTCGACGTGGACGATGGCCGGCTGTCTCAGCGCGCTGGTGCTGATGCTGTCGGTGTCGGCGGCGGGCCTCGGTGCGGTGCTCGAAGCCTGGCCGGCGATGTTCAACACGCTGCGCTATGCCGGCGCGGCCTACCTCGTCTACCTCGGTGTGAAGGCGTGGCGCGCGCGCGTCGACGACGATGCGCCTGCCGCCGACGTCGAAACCGTGTCGCGCCAGGCCGCGCCGGCATCGCGCGGGACGCTGTTCCGCAACGGCTTCCTGGTCGCGGGCAGCAACCCGAAGGCGATCCTGTTCGCGGCCGCGCTGCTGCCGCAGTTCATCAACGCGGCCGAGCCGACGCTGCCGCAGTTCGGCGTCCTCGTCGTCACGTTCGCGGTGATCGAGGTGAGCTGGTATCTCGTCTACGCGTCGTTCGGCACGCGCATCGGCGCGACGCTGAAGAGCCAGAGCGTCGCGAAGATCTTCAACCGGCTGACGGGCGGGTTGTTCGTCGGCTTCGGCGCGATGATGGCGCTGGTCCGTCACTGATTTCGAACTGACACCGGCGCGCCGAACGCCCCGTCCCTCGCAAGAGGGCGGGGCGTTCGGCTTTTCGGGCCGGGTTCACGTCCGCGGGCGCGTCAACGCCGCCGCGCCGGCCCCGCGTCCGGCCGAGAGCCCGAAGACGGTGGCCGTGCCGGCGAACGCGAACCCGACGCCGCACACCGCGCTCCATCCGCCCCAGGCCCACGCACCGCCTGCGAGCATCGCACCGAGCGCGCCGCCGATGAAGAACAGCCCGACGAACAGCCCGTTCAGGCGGCCGCGTGCGGCCGGGTTCAGCAGGTTGATCTCGCGGCGGCCGATCGTCTGGT
>NZ_JAAGPM010000301.1:0-2069 GCF_017104865.1 Burkholderia sp. Ac-20349 | reverse complement strand
GAACGACTGGATCCGTGCGTCGTCGGTCATGTCGAGCGCGAAGCTCATCAGCTTCGTCACATAGCTGCCGAGCGCCTCGGTGTTCGCCGGCTCGCCGAGCCACGCACCGAGTTTCTGCGCGGGATCGCGCCGAGCAGGGCGGCCACGCGGTTGCGCGCGTCGCGGTATTCGTCCGAACGGAAGCCATGCGCGTGTAGCGCGCCGCGCAAGGCCGCGACGGCCGCCTGCAGCGCGTCGTCGCTGACGGGCGCGGGCGTGTCTGCGCTGTCGTCATCGGACGATCCGGCGGCGCCGGTCGTCGCCGTTGCGCGGTGACGCGCCAGCAGCGCGTCGACGGCGGCCGGACAGCCGGCGAGCGCGTGCAGGATCTGGTGGCGGCCCGTTTCGATCTCGCGGGCGAGCACGATCTCGCCTTCGCGCGTGAGCAGCGGCACGGCCTGCATGCGCCGCAGGTAGAGCGCGAGCGGATCGGTCGACGCGCTCGTGCCGCGTGCGAGGTCGCCGAGCATCGCGCGGCCTTCGTCGAGCGCGTCGCGATCGACGTCGACAGGCACCGTGCCGGCGAACGGCGCAGGTGCGGCCGGCTCGTCGAGCACGGCGATGCCGATGTCGGCGAGCGCGGCGCGCACGACGTCGAGCGCGTCGGGGCTGTCGCTTTCGGGCGGCAGCGCGTCGACGAGGTCGGCGTGGGTCAGATAACCCTGTTCGCCGGCGAGCGCCAGCAACTGGATGATCGGATCGAGCGGCGTGTCCGCCCGGGGAGTGGGGCGTGGCGTAGTCATGTCGATGGCGGCGTGAGCCGCGTTCCTGTCGGGGCGGGCCGAAGTCCGCCGGTTTCGGGCCGCCGGTTGCTCGCGAACCCCTGTCCGCGCCGGCCAGCCTGACATCGTTCAAGTTGAGGGCATTTGCGCGAACTTCAACGCGGGCGCGGCAGACGTGCCAGCACGCGGCATGCCCACACGACCGCCCGGCACAGGAAACAAAAAGTAACCGATCATACCGAGCGGAAATCTGCAGGGGACGTAAGCTAGAGTCAGGCGCGCGCCCGGCGGCGGCGCGTGGATTCTGCCGGAGCAACACATGACCCCGATTCCTGCCGCGAGGTGTGCGGTATTCGCATTGACGACGCTGACCCTCGGCGGCTGTTATTACACGAGCCCGTATGGCTATGCTCCGTATTACGCGCCGGCACCGGCCACGCTGACGCAGCGCGAGCTACCCGTCACGCCGGCTACGCCGGGCACCGCTCCACCGGGCCCGACGTCGGTGGCGGTTGCGCCGCCCGAGGCCGATTCGGCGCCTGTCTACGTCGCGCCGGCCTATCCGCCGCCGTATCCCTATCCGTATCCATACTATGCACCCGCGTATTACCCGGGCTGGTATGGCTGGGGCGCGCCGGCCATCTCGGTCGGCTTCTGGGGCGGCTGGGGCGGCGGCTGGCGTGGCCGCGGCGGGTACGGGCATCGTCCGTGGGGCGGCGGCCACTGGGGTGGCGGCTGGGGCGGGCATCGGCATTGACCGGCGCGCGGCGGCACCGCGCGGGAGAGCATCATGAGGAACACGATTGTCCGAAGTCTGTGCGTCGTCCTGCTTGGCCTCGCGGCCGCGCCGGGCATGGCGCAGGCACAGAGCACCGGCTACACGAACGCGCCGGCCGAACTGTTCGCCGGGCCGGCGCCCGACTATCCGGTCGTCGCGCAGATTCCGCCGGGCACCGCGCTGGACGTGTTCGGCTGCCTGAGCGACTACTCGTGGTGCGACGTCGCGCTGCCGGGCGTGCGCGGCTGGATCGACGCGCAACTGATCGACTATCCGTACCAGGGCGGTTACGCGCCGCTGCTCGAATATGGCGCGATCATCGGCGTGCCGATCACCGGGTTCGCGATCGGCGCGTACTGGGATCGCTACTACCGTCACCGGCCGTGGTTCCATGACCGCGATCGCTGGGAACATCGCGCGGAACCGCGGCTCGGCCCGGGCGGCGTACCGCCGGGACAGGGACGCCCGCAACCGGGCGGCGCGGTGCAGGTCGCACCGGGCGGTCCGCCGCCCGTGCATGACACACGGCA
>NZ_JAAGPM010000300.1:0-493 GCF_017104865.1 Burkholderia sp. Ac-20349 | reverse complement strand
AAAAAAAAAAAATAAACTAAAAAACTATCACTGTACTTACTACCTTTTATTACTTGAACTCAAAATACTCTCCTCATATACAAATTACTAACCGTCAAATTTATCCCTCTCGACTACATGAACTTCTATATGATACGTACGTGATAAGAGTCACATACAGATATATCATAAACCTCTTGTCTCTTGCTATTCGTCACATAGTCTACCCTCTAGATCCTTCTTTCTAATCGCACATGTGCATGTCACTATACGAATCACTAAGATTCGTTAGTCGTTGCTATCTGTTACATCTCAGACATGTATCTCACGACGTGCTCTGTTCTTGTATAGCACGTCTATGACTCACATATACCGAATCAGTAAAGTTGATGTGTATGGTTCACGTTGATGATATGATAGGTACTCATATTATTCTAATTGTTTATGTAGGCCTATTTTTTATTTTTTTTTTTTTTTTTATTGATCCGCCGACCCCCAAGATCTACACAGCGGG
>NZ_JAAGPM010000299.1:0-2674 GCF_017104865.1 Burkholderia sp. Ac-20349 | reverse complement strand
GCGACTACCTCGAGTTCTTCGCCGAGATCGACCTGCTGTGCGCGATGTCCACGTGCCCGGGCGGCGACCTGTCGGTGCCGATGTGGGGGCCCGACGCGCGCGACCCGATCGACGTGTGCCGGCCGCTCGGCGTCGAGGTGTACCGGCTCGATCCGGGGCTGCTCGAAGGCTGGACGTCGCCGCCCGTCGCGCCGTACAGGGGCCTGCACGGGATGCAGCCGCCGCAGGCCAACTGGCAGCACGATTCGCAGCCCGGCCGGCAGCACGACAAGACGGCGTGACAAAGCCCGTAGAATGACGCCACGCCGCCGGCCAGCCACGCCGGCGGCGCACGATCAGGAGAGGAGCGAACGGACAGCATGGCAAGCGAAAAAGCGCGAGGACAATCGGTCGCCGACCGGATCAGCCATCAACTGCGCGAGCACATCATCAGCGGCAAGCTGCCGCCCGGCACGTCGCTGATCGAGATGGATCTCGCGGCCGAATACGACACATCGCGCAACTCGCTTCGCGAAGTCCTGCACCAGCTCGGCCGCGAAGGGCTCGTCACGTTCGTGCGGCACAAAGGCGTCGTCGTGCGCACGCTCAATCGTCAGGACGTGCGCGATCTTTACGTTGCGCGCCGCACGCTCGAACTCCATGCATTGAATACGGCCGAACTGGCCCAGCCGGCGCTGCTCGAGAAAATGCAGTCGGCCATTCGCGCGGCCGAGCGCGAACTCGCGAAGGAGAACTGGCAGACCGTCGGCACGCACAGCCTGCGGTTTCACCAGCATATCGTCGCGTTGCAGAAGTCCGCGCTGCTCGACGAATTCTTCCGCACCATCTCGGCGCAGTTGCGCCTCGTGTTCGCATCCGATCCCGACGAAAGGCGCGTGCAGACGCCCGACTGGATCCAGCGCGAATACCAGATCTATGACCTGCTCACGCAGAACCGCCGAAGCGAGGCCGTCACGACACTCGCGCGCTATCTCGACGATTCCGAGCGGATGCTCCTCGACGCGATCAGGCGCAGCCAGCGGGAAGCGGCCTGAGCGGCTGCCTCCCGCACGCGTCGACACCTCGCGCCGTCAGGCCTCCTCGCCGGCCGGCAGCGCATAGCTGCCGTCCTCGCGATGCGTCTCGCGCCCCGTCAGCGGCGGATTGAACACGCACACGAGATGCAGGTCGCCGCGCGTCGCGCGCAGGATGTGCGCATCGTTCTCGTTCAGCGCGTAGATCGTGCCGGGCGCAATCCGGTGCACCTTGCCGGTCGCCGTTTCGACGACTTCCCCTTCGCCCGCCACGCAATAGTTGGTCTCGAAGTGGTGCTTGTAGTGCAGATGCAGTTCCGCGCCTTCATGCACGCGCGTCTCGTGAACGGAATAGCCGACGCCGTCCTGCTGGACGATCATGCGCTTGCTGTCCCAGCCCGGGCCGTGCGCGTGGCGTTCGGTGTGGGCGATATCGGCCGATCTTACGACGATCATGAGCACCTCTTAGTAACGAGAAGAAAAAATGGCAAGCCGCGGCCTGCCGTCGAAAATCGGTTCATTCGGCAGCGCCCAGCGCGCGCTCGACCAGCACGGCCGCATCGAGCAACCGCGCATCGTCCCCACGATGCCCCGTCAGCAGCAGGCCGATCGGCAGCTTGCGCCGACGCTCGCCCGGCACGCTGATGCTCGGCAGGTCGAGCCGGTTCGCGAATTCGGTCAGCCGGAACGCGCGCGCATTCTCCGCGAGATACACGCGCTCGTCCGCCAGATCGGCGATGCGCGGCGGCGGCATCGGCACGGTCGGCGTCAGCACCGCATGCGCATCGCCCAGTTCGGCGCGGTACGCGTCGGCCAGCACCGCCAGGCGCCGCAGCGCGGCCGCGTAGTCGTGCGCCCGCACGTGTTCGCCCGCCGCGATGCGCGGGCCGACGAGCGGATCGTAGCGATCGGCGGCCGTTTCCAGTTGCGCGCGATGCAGCATGAACGCCTCCGCCGCGATGATGCCGCCCGCACGCGCGACAGCGCCGGCCTCGGCCAGGCAATCGAGCCGCTTGCGCTCGATGCGCGCACCGAGCCTGGACAGCCGTGACAACCACGCGTCGAACGCCTGTCCGACGGCCGGGTCGACATCCTCCGTCGCGAAGCGTTCGGGAACGATGAAATGCAACGCGTCGACGCGCGCGGGCGCGGGCGCGGCGCGCTCAACCATGCGGCCGCACAGCGCCGCATCGACCTGCCGGCACAGGTCGGCGGTTGCCGCCAGCATCCCCGGCACGTCGAACGTGGTCGACAGAAAACGCATGCCCGCATCGGGATAGTGGCCACGCGACGGCTTGAATCCGGCCACGCCGCAGAACGCTGCCGGGATGCGCGCCGAACCGCTCGTGTCGGAGCCGACCGACAGATCGGCGGCACCCAGCGCCACCGACACCGCCGCGCCCGAACTCGATCCACCGGCCACGCGCTCGCGTCGCGCGTCGAGCGGCGTCGCCGGTGTGCCATACGCGCGATTCACGCCGAGCGCGCCATACGCGAACTCGGTCATCGCGGTTTGCGCGACCGGCACGGCCCCCGCGCGACGCAGCGCCGCCACGAGCGCGGCGTCGGTTCGCGCGGGCGGCATGTCGGCCAGCACGCGCGAACCCGCATGCGTGACCCAGCCGTCGCAATCGAAGCAGGCCTTGACCGTCATGACCAGG
>NZ_JAAGPM010000298.1:0-2778 GCF_017104865.1 Burkholderia sp. Ac-20349 | reverse complement strand
GGTGGCGTTGCGCGTGCCCGTTGCGAGCTTCACGTTCGGCGTGCTCGATGCGGCCGACGTCGCGCGCCTGAAGGCCGCCGGCACCTACGTGATCGGCACCGCGACGCATGTGGCCGAGGGGCTCGCATGGCAGGCGGCCGGCGCCGACGCGCTGTCCGCGCAGGGCGCCGAGGCAGGTGGCCATCGCGGCACGTTCATCGGTTCCGCGGACGATGCACTGATCGGCACGCTCGCGCTCGTGCCGCAACTGGTCGACGCGACGGGCCTGCCCGTGCTCGCCGCGGGCGGCATCATGGACGGCCGCGGGATCGCGGCCGCGCTCGCGCTCGGCGCGCAGGGCGCGCAGCTCGGTACCGCGTTCCTCACCTGCACGGAAAGCGCGATCGCGGCGGACTGGAAGGCGCGCCTGCTCGCGAGTGCCGATACGTCGACACAGGTCACGCGTGCGATCACCGGCCGCCACGCGCGCGGGCTGCGCAACACGCTGATGGCCCGGCTCGGCGAACGCGTGGCCGATGCCGCGCCGTACCCGGTGCAGAACGCGCTGACGCAGCCGCTGCGCCAGGCCGCCGCACGCGCGAACGACGGCGATTACCTGTCGCTGTGGGCCGGGCAGGGCGCGCCGCTCGCGCGGCGGCGCGGCGATGCGCTGACGACGTCGCAGCTCGTTGCCGCACTCGATGCCGAATGGCGTGCGGCGGCTGCCTGAATCGTTCATATCGGACGACGAAACGCGCGTTGTCACGCGCGTTTCATTCAATGATCGCGGGCACAAAATACCGAATCGAAATGCCCCGGGAATGTTTTAAAACGACCTTTCAGCCAGTCGCCAGGAATTAGCGGAAACCCTTATCCAGCGGGGCTCGCAGCGATATTCGAGTAGTCATTCCAAAGTGCGCATATCGGTAGTGATACCACTACCCCAAAAAAGTCCCACAAATTAATTTGATCACCTACACTTGCGCGCAAGTACGGGCGGGCAGCTGCTAAAAGCGGCCGTTTTCACGTGCTGAGGCCAAGTGCATGAACGATGCAACCGGCGAATCGTCCAGTGATTGCAAACACAGGGATGGCAGCGGGGCACCGGGCGATGGCGTTTATTGGGACCGAAACTGGAGACTTACATGAATATCAAGATGCAAAAGCTGTTGCCGATCACCGCCGCGGCGATGCTGTGCGTTGCAGCTGCAAGCAACGCGGCCGCCGATCAAGTCGTCAAGATCGGCCACGTCGCGCCCTTGACGGGCGGCATTGCACACCTGGGCAAGGACAACGAAAACGGTGCGCGTCTCGCAGTCGAGGAGATCAACGCCAAGGGTCTCACGATCGGCGGCCAGAAAATCACGCTGCAACTCGACCCGCAGGATGACGCGGCCGACCCGCGGCAGGCCACGCAGGTTGCGCAGAAGCTCGTCGACGACAAGGTCGTCGCGGTGGTCGGCCACCTGAACTCGGGCACGTCGATCCCGGCCTCGAAGATCTACAGCGATGCGGGCATCGTGCAGATCTCGCCGTCGGCGACCAACCCCGCCTACACGCAGCAGGGCTTCAAGACCACGTACCGCGTGGTGGCCACCGATGCGCAGCAGGGCCCGGCACTCGCGAACTACGCGCATTCGAAGGGCATCAAGAGCGTGGCCGTGGTCGACGATTCGACTGCGTACGGCCAGGGTCTCGCGAACGAGTTCGAGAAGAAGGCCAAGGCGCTCGGCCTGAAGGTGATGTCGCATGACGCGACCAACGACAAGGCGGTCGACTTCCGCGCGATTCTGACCAAGATCAAGGGCGAGAATCCGGACGCCATCATGTACGGCGGCATGGACGCGACGGGCGGCCCGTTCGCGAAGCAGGCGAAGCAGCTCGGCCTGCGCGCGAAGATCTTCGCGGGTGACGGCGTGTGCACGGAAAAGCTGGCCGACCTGGCCGGCGACGCGACCGACAACGTGGTGTGCTCGGAAGCCGGTGCTTCGCTCGAGAAGATGGCGGGCGGCGCGGCGTTCAAGGCGAAGTACGAGAAGCGCTTCGGCCAGCCGATCCAGATCTACGCACCGTTCACGTATGACGCCGTGTACATCATCGTCGATGCGATGAAGCGCGCGAACTCGACGGATCCGGCGAAGATCCTCGCAGCGATGCCGACGACGAACTACTCGGGCGTGATCGGCACGACGACGTTCGACTCGAAGGGCGACCTGCAGCACGGCGTGATCTCGCTGTACAACTACAAGAACGGCAAGAAGTCGCTGCTCGACGAAGTGAAGATGTAACGCGACAAGCGGTCAACAGAAGGGGTGGAAGCGCGCATGCGGCAACGCATGCGCGCTTTCTTTTTGGGCCGGCGCGGACCGCGCGGTCAGATCTTCAGCCGCGCGAGCACCTTCGGCGCGATGGCTGCGACGAGCGCCGCGCACAGCGCGACGACGGACAGGCCGATCGTCAGGTTCGCGGCCTGCGCGACCGCGCCGATCACGACCGGACCGAACAGCATGCCGAAATACGCGAGCCCGGCCACGTGCGCGAGCCCTTCGGCCGCGTGGATGCCTTTCACGCGCGCGGCGGCCGCGAACAGCACCGGCATCATGTTCGCGAGACCGAGGCCCATCAGCGTGAAGCCGGTCAGCACCGCGGCCGAATACGGCAGCAGCAGCGCGCCGATCATCCCCGCGCAGGCGAGCGACGCGCTCGCGAACACGAGCTGCGGCGCGCCGAAGCGGGCGCGCACGGCGTCGCCCGCGAAGCGCGCGACGGCCATCCCGCCCGAGAACGCGGCATAGGCGG
>NZ_JAAGPM010000297.1:0-2822 GCF_017104865.1 Burkholderia sp. Ac-20349 | reverse complement strand
GGCCGTATCGGGCTGCGTGACCGGCGCACCGGACTTCTCGCAGCCCGCGAGCAACAACAGCGCACCGGCCGCGCCGGCCAAGCCCGCCGCCGCGCCCGCGAAGCCCGCAACCGGGCAACCAGGAGCCCAGCGATGAATCGCCCGCAATACATCCTGCAGCCGGTCAATCCGTACTTCATCGTCTTCAGTCTCGCCGCCGCATTCCTGCTGAACCTGATGCCGTGGGGCCGCCTGCCCGGCGTGCCCGACTTCGTCGCACTCGTGCTGCTGTTCTGGAACATCCACCAGCCGCGCAAGGTCGGGATGGGCGTCGCGTTCGCGCTCGGCATCCTGATGGACGTGCATGACGCCGGGCTGCTCGGCGAGCATGCGCTTGCCTATACGCTGCTGTCGTACGGCGCGATCACGATCCACCGCCGCGTGCTGTGGATGCCGATCGGCGTGCAGGTGCTGTACGTCACGCCGCTGCTGGTCGTCGCGCAGCTCGTACCGTTCGTGATCCGCCTCGTGATGGGCGCCGCGTTCCCGGGCTGGCGCTACCTGGTCGACGGCTTCGTCGAAGCCGCGCTGTGGCCGATCGCGAGCCACCTGCTGCTGATGCCGCAACGCCGCCCGGTCGATCCGGACGATACTCGCCCCATCTGAGCCAGGGGCCTGCCTTGAATACCCGCCGCCCCCACGCCCGCCGCGCGCCGCGCTCCGGGGCGGCACCTCGCCCGCACCGGCACGCCGTGCGCGGGCCACGTCGCACCTAATCGCATGACCGAATTCAACGACACCCAACAGCAGCTCTCGAAGTTCCGCCTGCGCGTCGCGGCGGCGGGCGTGTTCGTGTTCGTCTGCTTCGGGCTGCTCGCGAGCCGCTTCTTCTACCTGCAGCTGATGCAGCACGGCAAATACGCGCTGCAGGCCGAGGAAAACCGCATCTCGGTTGCGCCGATCGTGCCGAACCGCGGGATCATCACCGACCGTAACGGCGTGATCCTCGCGAAGAACTATTCGGCGTACACGCTCGAGATCACGCCGTCGAAGCTCGACGACACGCTCGACAACACGATCGACAAGCTGTCCGAGATCATCCCGATCGACGCGCGCGACCGCCGCCGCTTCAAGAAGCTGCAGGAAGACTCGAAGAACTTCGAGAGCCTGCCGATCCGCACCCGGCTCACCGACGCCGAAGTCGCGCGCTTCACCGCGCAGCGCTTCCGCTTCCCCGGCGTGGATGTGCGCGCGCGGCTGTTCCGCCAATATCCGCTCGGCACGACGGCCGCGCACGTGATCGGCTACATCGGCCGGATCTCGAAGCGCGACCAGGATCGCATCGACGCGATGAGCGACGACAACGACAGCGACCAGGAAAACTACGATCCGCGCCGCGACGCGAACAACTACAAGGGCACCGACTACATCGGCAAGATCGGCGTCGAGCAGAGCTACGAGACCGAGCTGCACGGGCTGACGGGCTTCGAGGAAGTCGAGGTGACGGCTGGCGGCCGGCCGGTGCGCACGCTGTCGCGCACGCAGGCGACGCCCGGCAACAACCTCGTGCTGTCGCTCGACATCGGGCTGCAGCAGGTCGCCGAGCAGGCGTTCGCCGGCAAGCGCGGCGCGCTGGTCGCGATCGAGCCGAAGACGGGTGACGTGCTCGCGTTCGTGTCGTCGCCGAGCTTCGACCCGAACTCGTTCGTCGACGGCATCGACCAGCAGACCTGGGACGAGCTGAACAACTCGACCGACAAGCCGCTCTTGAACCGCCCGCTGCACGGCACCTACCCGCCCGGCTCGACGTACAAGCCGTTCATGGCGCTCGCCGGCCTGACGCTCGGCAAGCGCACGCCGGGCTGGGGCTTCCAGGATCCCGGCTACTTCACGTTCGGCGGCCACACGTTCCGCAACGACGTGCGCTCGGGCCAGGGCTGGGTCGACATGAACAAGGCAATCATGGTGTCGAACGACACCTACTTCTACATGCTCGCGCGCGACCTCGGCGTGAACTCGATCGCGAACTTCATGAAGCCGTTCGGCTTCGGCCAGATCACCGGGATCGACATCCAGGGCGAGGCGCGCGGGATCCTGCCGTCGACCGACTGGAAGAAGAAGGCGTTCAAGAAGGCCGCGCAACAGAAGTGGTTCGACGGCGAGACGATCAGCCTCGGGATCGGCCAGGGTTACAACTCGTTCACGATCCTGCAACTCGCGCACGCGACCGCGACGCTCGCGAACAACGGCGTCGTGATGAAACCCCACCTCGTGAAGGAAGTCGAGGATCCGATCACGCGCGGGCGCCACCTGACCGTGCCGAAGGAAAGCGAAGTGATCCCGCTCAAGCAGGCCGACATCGACGTCGTGAAGCGCGGGATGGAGAACGTGATCGAGAACCCGTCCGGCACCGCGTACAAGGTATTCCGCGGCGCGCCGTACCTCGCCGCCGGCAAGACCGGTACCGCGCAGGTGTTCTCGCTGCAAGGCTCCAACTACAAGGGCCACCTGCTCGCCGAGCACCTGCGCGACCACGCGCTGTTCATCGCCTACGCGCCGGTCGACCATCCGCAGATCGCCGTCGCGCTGGTCGTCGAGAACGGCGGCTGGGGTGCGCAGGCCGCCGGCCCGATCGCGCGCCGCGTGCTCGACTTCTACCTCATCGACCGCCAGAACCCGCAGAACGAGGCAGCGGCCGTGGCGGCCGCGGCGTCGGCGACCACGGCGATGGCGCTGATCAAGCTGTCGCACGCGATCGCGCCGTTCGACGAAGCGATGCTGACCAGCGCGGTGCAACTGGGTTTCGTCGCCGGAACCATCGTTTCCGCCACGCTGTCGCTGCC
>NZ_JAAGPM010000296.1:0-2770 GCF_017104865.1 Burkholderia sp. Ac-20349 | reverse complement strand
CGGGCCGCCATACCGGCTGGCCGAGCTGCGCGAGCAGCGGCGCGGCCTTCAGGTCGCCCGTGTCGCGCCAGCCGAGCCCGCGCAGCGACGACACGGCCCACTCCCACGGCGTCTTGAACTTGCGGTTGACCGGCGACCACGCATCGGGTGCATCGACGAGCGCGCGGTAGACGGTCGGCAAATCGCCGCCGCTCGCATCGAACGCGCGGGCCAGCCGGTCGGTCAGCGCGGGCGGCGGATTGTCGGCGACGAAATGACGAGCCAGCTGGAACGCGATATGCCGGCCGGTCGCCTCCGAATGCGCGAGGTCATGCAGGATCTCGCGCGCCTGCGCTTCGCCGGGCTGGTCATAGCTGCGCCCCATCACGGTCCGTGCGCCGGGCTCGTGCAGGTTCGGGCGGAACACGAACGCGCCGGGCGCCGCGTCGCCGGGCTGCGGGCCGCGCCCGCCGGCGATGCTCCAGCCGGTCAGCGCACGCGCGAATTCCGTCACGTCGGCTTGCGTGTAACCCGTCCGTACGCCGAGCGTGTGCAGCTCCATGATTTCGCGCGCCAGATTCTCGTTGAGCCCGCGTTTGGCCGACGGATTGCGTGCTTCGGCACGCAACGCGGCTGGGCTGTCGGGACCGACCGAACGCGCCTGGTCGAGGAAGAGCTGCATCGCCGGATGCTGCTCGACGGCGACCAGCATGTCCTCGAAACGGCCGAGCACGTGCGGGCGGATCGCGTCGCGTTCGAATGCGCCCGCGTAGGCCGCCACCGGCCCCTTGTCGACCGATACCGCAAAATGGTTCGCCCAGAAATGCACGAGTCGCTCGACGAACGGCGCGGGTGTGATCAGCGCGCTGTTCAGCCGCGCGACGACGGCGCTGCGATACGTGTCGTTGCCGTCGCGCCGGATCGACTGCTCGGTCGCGCGCTTCGTTGCCGGATCGTTGGCCGTCATGGCGTTGCGTGCATTCGCGAAACGCGTGGCAAGCGCGACAGCGTCGGGCTCGCCAGCCCACGCGGCGGGCCGCGCGTCGTAACGGTCGAATTGCGCGACGAGCGCCGCCTTCGGGTCGGCAGGCGGCGCTTCGTCGGCCCGCGCGCCGAGACCGAAACGGTTCAGCGCGATGGCGGCCGGTGTGATGTCGTTCGGGTGGTCCATGACGGGGCTCTCGCGATGCGTACCCGTGTTTAACGCCGGTCGGCGGAAAATCCGTCGCTGGGAAGACGAATATTTCTCCGCGATGGTGCGGAAACGTTCGGCTTGCTGCTGGCTTTCAGATGACAGCCATCCACTGGCGATGCACCGACCTGTTGACTGCGGAGAAGGACAAGTTCGACCATCGGGCCGTATCGGCTCGCAGCAACCCGGGTTTCATGAGGTGCTTAACTACCCGAAGGAAAAACTGATGCCTGCGTTGTTCCGGCAGTCGATCGTCAGGAAACACGGCCGGTAGGCAAATGGAGCATTGATATGGCCATTCGGCGTTGCCACAATTCCGAGAGCACCCGGGCGCGGGTTGCGTGCGCCATGCAGTGACGCGTGAAGGCTATGCCACTGATCCGCGATTGCGTTCTGCGGTGTTATCGCGACATCCGGCCGTTGCTCGTCGACGAACGTTTCATTGCGGCCGACCCGGCTTCTGCGGCACGCCCGTGCCTGCGTTTGTAACGGGCGACGCGGAACATGATCCCGTGCACACCGCGTCGCGGCGCCGGTGCCGATACTGCAGGCCCGAATGACGATTTGCCCTGACCAGACGGAGTTTCGCGATGAATTCGACACGTCACGAACTGATCACCATTGGCTCGCTGTCGATGCAGTTCCTGGTCGATGGCACGGACACCGCCGGCCATATGGCAATGGCGGAAATGGTCGTCCAGCCGTTCTCAAAAGTCCCGCCTCCGCATCGCCATGTCGACGTCGACGAAACGATCCGCATCGTGGAGGGTTCGCTGACCTACCGGGTCGACGACAGCGTACGCGTGCTGAACGCGGGCGATCATTGCTTCTCGCCCCGCGGCAGCGTTCATCATTTCTCCAATCCGGGCAATGTCCCCGTTCGTGCGCTTGTGGTGTTTACGCCTGCCAACATCGGGCCCGACTATTTTCGCGAGATGGCCGGGGTGTTGGTCGCGGACGGCCCACCGGATCCAGAGCGGGTGAAGTCCGTGATGAGACGCCACGGGATCGAACCGGCATCCTGAACGGATGAGCCTGGCCGGCCCGGATCACGCCCAGGCAATCGTCACATGAATCACGGGATCTGCACCATGCCGCCGCATCGGGTCCGCTGGGCACTGGCCCTTCCCTGAACCGGCGCAAGACTCGAGAAGACGTATCGCCCCCGCGTCACGACAATATCGTCTCGCCCGGGAGCAAGAAATCGGTACCACCGGAGACCCATCGTGACCAGGCTGCTCGCCCTCCTCCTGCTGACTCCCGTTATCGCTTTCGCCGATCAATCGGCCTTTCCCGAAGGTTCCACCACGCCTGCCGCCTCGGACATCCAGCAACGTCTCGCGGGCAAGGCATTCGACTTGACATCCTCCCCCGCCTGAAGACGGGGGATTCCTACCGCGTCTGAAACGATAATGCTTATCTCAGATCGCCTCGGCGGGTTCCTGCTTCACGGAGCGGCCCGACTGCACCGGCTCTCCACAGGCTGCAACGCGGTGTCCCCGCGCCAGAATGTTCAGAGCACCGACGACATCGGCGTTCTCCTCGTAACTGCATTCGACACAGGCGAATTTTTCCTGCGTGGTCCGGTTATCCGCACTC
>NZ_JAAGPM010000295.1:0-2890 GCF_017104865.1 Burkholderia sp. Ac-20349 | reverse complement strand
CACGTGGTACGAGCTCGGCGTCGGCGTGACCGCAGGCTTCGGCAAGTCGGGCGAGCTGTATGCGAACGCGAAGATCGCACGCAACATCGGCGGCGACTACCGGCGCGGCATCGTCGGGCGGCGGCGGGGGCGGCGGCGGGTCGAACGACGCCATCTCCCACCGCTGGTACGCGGTGAGGGTGCCCGCGCGATCGCTCGCCGAATCAGACATATGCGTCTTCCGCCTTGCCGCCGATCGCGATCGCGCCGCTCTCGGCCAGGTTGCGCACGATCTGCAGGATGCGGCGCTGCTGCGTCTCGACTTCGGACACGCGCACCGGGCCGCGCGCGTCGAGATCCTCGGCGAGCAGTTCGGCCGCGCGTTGCGACATGTTCGCGAGGAACTTCTGGCGCAGCGCGGGCGGCGCGCCCTTCAGCGCGATGATCAGCGTTTCCGACTCGACTTCCTTGAGCACCATCTGGATCGCGCGATCCTCGAGGTCGAGCAGGTTCTCGAACACGAACATCTGGTCGACGATCTTCTGCGCGAGATCGGCGTCGTACTGGCGCACGCTCTCGAGCACGCCTTCCTCATGCACGCTCGTCATGAAGTTCAGGATCTCGGCCGCGGTGCGGATGCCGCCCATCGGGCTGCGCTTCAGGTTGTCGCTGCCGGACAGCAGGCCGGTGAGCACGTCGTCGAGCTCGCGCAGCGCGGCCGGCTGGATGCCATCGAGGGTCGCGATCCGCAGCATCACGTCGTTGCGCAGCCGTTCGGCGAAGCACGATGCGATCTCGGACGCCTGGTCGCGGTCGAGGTGCACGAGGATCGTCGCGATGATCTGCGGATGCTCGTTCTTGATCAGTTCGGCCACCGCGCCCGAGTCCATCCACTTCAGGCCCTCGATGCCGCTCGTGTCGCTGCCCTGCAGGATGCGGTCGATCAGCACGCCGGCCTTGTCCTCGCCGAGCGCCTTGGTCAGCACCGAGCGGATGTACTCGCTCGAATCGAGCGACAGCGCGGTGTGCTGCTCGGCTTCCTTCGCGAATTCCTGCAGCACGTCCTCGACCTGCTCGCGCGTGACGTTCTTCAGCGCGGCCATCGCGGCGCCGATCTTCTGCACCTCGCGCGGCGCGAGGAACTTGAATACCTGCGCGGCCTCTTCCTCGCCGATCGACATCAGCAGCAGCGCGCTCTTGGTCAAGCCTTCAGCGTTCATCGGACACCCAGTTCTTCACGACGGTCGCGACGATCTTCGGATCCTGGCGGGCGATCGTGCGCGCGTAGTCGAGGTTGCGTTCGTAGCGGTTCTTCTCGTTTTCGAAGCCCAGCAGCATCGGATCGGGTTCCTCGTTCTTGACCGGTGCCGGCAGGCCGTCGAGCGCGACCGGATCGTCCGGCGCGGCGAGCGCCGGCGCGGCCGGTTCGGGCGGCGGGAACGCGCGGCGCATCGCCGGGCGCACGAACATGAAATACAGCGCCGCCGCGGCCGCCGCGATGCCGAGCCACTTCGCGGCTTCCTTCGCCATCTCGATCATGTCGGGCTGGCGCCACCACGGCAGGTCGGCGTACGGGTCGCTGACGGTCGAGAACGCGCTGTTCACGACGTTCACCGAGTCGCCGCGCTTCTCGTCGTAGCCCATCGCGTCCTTCACGAGCTGCTCGACCTGCGCGAGCTTCGCGGGCGGCAGCGGCTGCATCGTCACGTGGCCCTTCGCGTCGGCGACCGGCTGGTAGTTGACGACGACCGCGACCGACAGCCGCTTCACGCTGCCCATCGGCTGTTCGAGATGGCGGATCGTCTTGTCGACCTCGTAGTTGGTCGTCTGGTCCTTGCGGTCGCTCACCGGCGTCGTCTGCGGCGCGTTCGGGCCGTTGCCGGCGACGATCGGCGCGGATGCCGGCTGCGGCGGCGTGTTCGACAGCGCGCCCGGCACGCCCGACGCGCCGCCCTGCGCGAGTTCGGTCGAGCTGCTGGTCTGCTGGCTGCGGATCGCGGCCTGCTGCGGCACGCCGTTCGGGCCGTAGCTTTCCGACGTCTGCTCGATCTTCGAGAAGTCGAGGTCCGCGCTGACCTGCGAGCGCGCGTTGCCCGCGCCGAAGATCGGCGCGAGGATCGCGTCGATGCGCTTCTGCGTGTTGTGCTCGACCTGCTGCACGTACTTGAGCTGGCTTGCGTCGAGACCGGATGCCGACGCGGTCTGGGTCAGCAGGTTGCCGTCCTGGTCGACGATCGTCACGTTCTTCGCGGGCATGTCGGGCACGCCGGACGACACCATCCGCGTGATTGCCTGAACCTGGCCCTCGTCGAGCACGCGACCCGGGTAGAGGTCGACGAACACCGACGCGCTCGGCGCTTCCTTGTCGCGCACGAATACCGACGGCTTCGGGATCGCGAGATGCACGCGCGCGCCGCGCACGGCGTTGATCGATTCGATGGTGCGCTGCAGCTCGCCTTCGAGCGCGCGCTGGTAGTTGATCTGTTCGGCGAACTGGCTGATGCCGAATTTCTGGTTGTCCATCAGCTCGAAGCCGACCGAGCCGCCCTTCGGCAGCCCCATCGCGGCGAGCTTCAGGCGCGTTTCATGCACCTGGTTCGACGGCACGAGGATCGCGCCGCCGGCATCGGCGAACTTGTAGGGAACGTTTGCCTGCTGGAGCGCGGCAATGATCGCGCCGCCGTCGCGATCCGACAGGTTGCTGTACAGCACGCGGTAGTCGGGCGCGCGGCTCCACAGCACCAGCGCGGTGATCACGGCGATCGCGAACGCGACGGCGATCAGGAACGGCAGCTTCGGGTTGCCCTTCATCCGCGAGATGCCGGGAATGCGTTCCGCGAAGCCGCCAAGCCCGAAGTCCGCGCCTGCGCCACCCGCGCCCGGCAACGCGGCGGCCGCGGCGGCGCCGGGC
>NZ_JAAGPM010000029.1:0-64299 GCF_017104865.1 Burkholderia sp. Ac-20349 | reverse complement strand
CGCGACATGCAGCGGCGCGCACGCGCTGCACGTGCGGTTGCGCAGGCGGTTTGCATGCGGCCAGCCGGGGCGCGCCTTACGGCGCGGCTCCGCAACGGCCGCCGCGTCGGAGGCGGCCCGCGCGCAGAGTGCCGCGGCGAACCGTTGCAACGCGAGGACCGAGCCCGCGACGCTCTGGTACTTCTCGCGGCCGATCTGCCCGTCGAGCGTGACGAGCAACCCGGCTTCGCGTGCGAGCGCAAGCAAGGTGTCGATATTGTCGGACGGACGGTTGCCGGCCGACACCGCACGGGCGGGCAGGGCGCGCGCGTTGCCCGACGCGCGCCGCTGGCCGTCCCGGCCCGGTAAGTTGCGATGTCCCATGGTTGGTCTCCTGCGCCAGGCCCCGCATGCCGGCTCGATGGCCGGCTGAGCGATTGCCCGTATGAACGTTTCGTCCATGTCATCAGTATCGTGTGGCGCCCGTGCGCTGCCAAGCAGCGCGCGCTGAAGTCGCTGTCAGGGATTGCGCGGGGCGTATCGGAATCCGCTGACACGCAGTGCGACCGATCGGCCGTCCCGGCGACGATCCGGCGCGTTCGTTCCGACGAATGGGCCGGGCGTGGTGGCGGTCGCTTGACGCATGATTTCGGCCGGTCTAACTTCGCCACTGCATCGGCGTCGAGCGGCCTCCATCGTTTGCCCGCCACCGGTGCCGCGCCTCGGGGTGGCGTGGCAGGGCTTCCAGTCTCGTTCGCGGGCAGTTCGCGCCGCGGATCTTGCGCGGTCGGTTCGGGGACGAATCGGCGCGGCGGCACGCAACGTGCCGTTGATCGCGCGCAAACACGCGCCGGCGCATCGCACGCCGCGCGGCCGTTCAGTCTTTAAGCTTCCGGTATCTACTTCTTTTCGTTCCTCGACCGTCAGGAGTCCGTCGATGTCCAAGGACAATTTGCTCGATTCACTCAAGGAAGCCGCCAAACAGCGCGCGATCGGTTCGGATCAGTTGCGTGCGATGCTCGACGACGAAGTGCGCGTCTTGTCGTCCGACGCGCGGGTGCACGACTACATCCACGTGTTCGCGATCCGGCACCTGCGCGAACGGATGCGCCAGCAAGACGATTTCGACCACGACACGCGCTCCGACGGGGCGCCCGCGGAATCCGATCCGCGTCCGAGCCACCGCCTGTGACGGGCACACGCCGCGGCTGACGCCGCGGACGTGACGCGCTCCGTCGCCGGGCCAAGGCCGGATCCTGATCGACATGCAGGCATCCGTCGACAGCGAACCGGCCTGTTCCCATTCCCTTTCGATTGCCGTGCACAAGATCGCCCGCACCGTCGTCGCATCCGGCGACGGCGTGCGCGCGCGGCGCCGGCCGGGTACGGCGGTCCCGGCGCCCCCTGAAAACCGACGTTGCGTTTCGTCATACGTTTCACTGAATTGTCACGGCGGCCTCAAGTAAGCGGCGCGATTGCCGTTTACCCGGTGAATTCGTCCACCGGGCGTTCGCGCTCCCTTACCGAGTCGTTGCCATGTTCTCGTCCATCCGCGCCCGCATCCTCGCCGCGTGCGTCTCCATCGTCGTATTCGCGCTCGTCGCCACCACGCTCATCAACTATTTCATCGCGCGTTCGTACAACGACGACGCGATCGATCGCAACCTGACCTCCGTCGCAAGCGGCCACGTGGTCGGGATCGCCGACTGGGTCGCCACCCGGAGCCGGATGATTGCGTCGTTGCAGGATGCCGCGCTGACCCCCGATCCGCTGCCGGTGTTCAAGCAGATGGCCACGGCCGGTGGCTTCACGAACGTCTACGCGGGCTATGCCGACAAGGCGTTCCACTTCTCCGACCCGACCGGCATCCCGCCCGACTACGATCCGACCGGCCGCCCGTGGTACAAGCAGGCCGCGCAGGCCGGCAAGCCGGTCGTCACGCCGCCTTACGTCGACGCCGGCACGGGCAACCTCGTCGTCACGTTCGCGGTGCCGATCCTGCGCGACGGCGCGCTGAAAGGCGTCGTCGCCGCGGACGTGTCGATGGACACCGTGATCGCGAACGTGAAGTCGATTCACCCGACGCCCGCGAGCTTCGGGATGTTGATCGACAGCAACGGCCACGTGGTTGCGCACCCGGACGCGAAGCTCACGCTGAAGCCGGTCGCCGACGTGTCGGCCGAACTTGGCGCGACGAACGGTGCGACGATCGCGGCCGCGACCGCGCCCGTCGAGGTGAGCGTCGGCGGTGATGCGAAGCTGGTGCGCGCGCGCCCCGTGCCGGGCACCGACTGGTACGCGCTGGTGCTGCTCGACAAGAGCGAAGCGACGGCCGGCATGCGCTCGCTGCTGACCGCATCGCTGATCACGCTGCTCGTGATCGTCGCCGTCGCGTCGGTGATCATCGGCGCGATCACCGCGACCGCGTTCCGCCGCCTGTCGCAAGTGCGCCAGGCGATGGCCGCGATCGGCTCGGGCGCCGGCGACCTGACGCAGCGCCTGCCGGCCGACGGCCGTGACGAAGTGGCCGACATCGCACGCTCGTTCAACAGCTTCGTCGACAAGCTGAACGACGTGATGCGCCAGATCCGCGATGCGAGCGAGTCGGTGCGCACGGCCGCGAACGAGATCGCGGCGGGCAACCAGGACCTGTCGTCGCGCACCGAATCGGCGGCGGCGAGCCTCGAGGAAACGGCGGCATCGATGGAAGAGATCACCGCGACCGTCGGCCAGTCGGCGGCGGCGGCCGGGCAGGCCGACGAACGCGCGGCGGCCGCGTCGCGGATCGCGTCGCATGGTGGCGTGGTCGTGTCGGACGTCGTCGCGACGATGGAGAAGATCGAGGAAGCATCGGGCCGGATCGGCGACATCATCGGCGTGATCGACGGGATTGCGTTCCAGACCAACATCCTCGCGCTGAACGCGGCCGTCGAAGCGGCGCGCGCGGGCGAGCAGGGCCGCGGCTTCGCGGTGGTCGCGCAGGAAGTGCGCAGCCTCGCGCAACGCAGCGCGCAGGCCGCGCGCGAAGTGAAGGTGCTGGTCGAATCGACGGTCGCGAGCGTGTCGGCCGGGTCCGGGCAGGTGCGTCAGGCCGGCGATACGATGCGCGAGATCGTGTCCAACGTGTCGAACGTGACGACGATCATCTCCGAGATCACGCACGCGGCGAACGAGCAGACGCGCGGCATCCAGGAAGTGAATCGCGCGGTCACGCAGCTCGACGAAATGGTGCAGCAGAACGCGGCGCTCGTCGAACAGTCGACCGCCGCGGCGACCGCGCTGCAGTCGCAGGCGAACGCGCTGGCGACGACGGTCGGGCGCTTCAAGGTCGCGTAACGCGGCGCGCGGGAAGCGCGGCCGCACCGCTCAGGAGCGGCCGCCGTCGCGCATCAGCGCGAGCCGGTTGTAGAGCGTTTTCAGGCTGATCCCGAGCGCTTTCGCGGCGCGCGGCTTGTTGCCGTCGAAGTGGCGCAGCGTCGCCGCGATGAAGCGCTGCTGCGCATGGTGCAAGGTCGCGCCGAGCGGCAGCGCCATCGTGTTCTCCGACAGGCGCTCGGGCGGCATCGCCGGCTTCGGCAACGTGACGTCGATGCCCTCGTCCGCCAGGATGTACGCGCGCTCGATCGTGTTGTGCAGCTCGCGTACGTTGCCGGGCCACGAATACGCGCGCAACGCGGCGATCGCTGCTTCGGTCAGCCGCTTGTGCGAGTGATGCCGCGTGTTGAGCGCGTCGACGAATTCCAGCGCGATCGTCTCGATGTCGCCGTCGCGCTGGCGCAGCGGCGGCACGTACAGCGCAAACGCGGCGAGGCGGTAGAACAGGTCCTCCCGCAGCCGGCCGTCGCGCACGGCTTCGGCCGGGTTGTGGCGCGTGGCCGACACGATGCGCACGTCGAGCGGAATCGCGTCGGTGCCGCCCACCCGGACGATCGCATTCGATTCGATCGCCCGCAGCAGCTTCACCTGCAGCGGCGCGGGCATTTCCGCGATCTCGTCGAGCAGCAGCGTGCCGCCGCGCGCGGCTTCGAAAAAACCTTCCCGCTGCGCAATCGCGCCGGTGAAACTGCCTTTCTCGTGCCCGAACAACTGCGATTCCGCGATATCGGGCGGAATCGCGCCGCAGTTCACGGGGACGAACGGGCCATCCCGCCGGGCACTGAGATCGTGCAACCGGCGCGCGACGATATCCTTGCCGACCCCGCTTTCGCCGGCAATCATTACGCTCGCGCGGGTCGGCGCGATTTTCTCGATGCGGCCGAGCAGCGTGCGCATCGCGGACGACCGGCCTGACAGCCGGCGGCCGTCTGCGCGCTGCTTCGAACGGTTGGCGGTTTCTCCCATCGGTGCTGGCGGGCCGTTTTGAAAATCGGCACCACGCGTTCCGTTGATTGCAATATTTATCATCGACAGCGAAACGACCGCAAAGGTGCCGCGGAATAGAAATTTCCAATGTGCGCGGCGAGGGCGGAAGAAACAGGCCATCGATTCCTGACACGAATCGCGGCACTTCCGGGCCATCCAGGGTCGTATCGGTGCTTTTTTACAGCATTTCGATAAAAAAGCCGGTCGCGACCATGATGCGCCGATGCGGCGCGCGACAGCGGCCGGTGCCCGACCGGCCACCGCCCCCGGCCCTTGGGGCCGCCAGGCAGCCAGGCAAGCGGCACGGCGTACCATCGGCCATCCACGGCCTGAATCGGGCATGCCACTTGCGGATGTCATCCCGCTCGCCCGGCACGCTCGACGGCAGGCCTGCTGCTCGACCAGCGGCATGACACCGTGCGACGGGAGCCGGCGCGACGCAAGGATGCAATGAGAACCCTGACCCGTGAGCTGTTACGGCAGGGTGCATGGGTGGTGCTGGCCGTCGGGCTGGCGTCCGCGCTGCAGGCGTGGGCGGTTCGCGTCGTCGGCGAGCATGCGCCATTTGCGCCGCTGCCTTTCTATGTCGGCGTGGCGGCTGCCGCATGGCTGACGTCGTTCGGCGGCGGCCTGGCCGCGGCGGCCGCGAGCGTGGCCGTGATCGGCGTGTTGTGGTGGCGCGATGCGCCGCTGGCCACGCTGCTCGCGCAGGCCGGCGCATTCATCGCGATCAGCTTCGTCGAATGCGTGCTCGTGATGGCCGTGAAGCCGTTGCTCGCGAACGATCGTCTGCGCGAACCCGATGACGACGGCGACGCCGCTGCGCGCGAGCCGGCGCCTGCCGCCCGCGTCCCCGTTCCCGTTCCTGACGACGGCCTGCTGCGCCGCGTGGTCGATGCGTCGCCCGACGCGATCGTCGGGGTCGATGCCGCACGCCGGATCACGAGCTGGAATCCGGCCGCGCGACGGATCTTCGGCATCGACGCGGCGCAGGCCACCGGGCGCGATATCACCGCGATGATCGCGCCGCGCTGGTTGCGGCGGCATCCGGTGCCCGCGTCGTTCGCGAACCTGCATGCACTGGTCGGGCCGCTCGACGTGCTGTGCGTAAGGCGCGATGGCAGACGTTTTCGTGCGACCTTCGCCGCGTCGCCGATCGTCGATGCGCAGGGCCACTGCACGGGCCTGTCGATGACATTGCGCGAAGCGCGCGAACGCCGTCGCGGCGAGCGGCGCAACATGCGCTCGCTGCGCGGCGCGCGCGACGCTCGTGCCCAGGCGGACACGTCGAACCGGCTGAAGGACGAGCTGCTCGCGACGGTGTCGCACGAACTGCGCACGCCGCTGAACGTGATCTACGGCTGGGTCGAGGTACTGCGCAACGTCGATGGCCAGGGGCTCGCGCAACAGGCGGTCGATGCGATCGATCGCAGCGCGCGGTCGCTGTCGCACATGGTGGCCGACCTGCTCGACGCGTCGGCGCTCGCGACGGGCCGCTTGCGCCTCGAGCGCGTGCCGGTCGATCTCGTGCGGATCGTGCGCGATGCCACGCGTGAACTCGACGCGACGGCACAGGCGAGTGGGCTCGAACTGTCGACCGAATACGAGATGCCGACCTGCGTGATTCCGGCGGACCGCGAGCGCGTGCGTCAGGTCCTGTCGAACCTGTTGTCGAACGCGATCAAGTTCACGCCGCCGGGCGGCCGCATCGTCGTGTCGCTGACCCGTGCCGGCGAGCGCGTGCGGCTGTCGGTCGCCGATACCGGGCAGGGGATTGCGCCGGAATACCTGCCGCACCTGTTCGAGACGTTCAGCCGGCCCGAACGCGCATTCGCGTCGCCGAAGCGCGGCCTCGGGCTCGGCCTGTCGATCGTGCGCAACATCGCGCAACTGCATGGCGGCGAGGTCGTCGCGACGAGCGCCGGCACCGGACGCGGGACGACCGTCACGGTCACGCTGCCGGCGGGCTGGGACGCCGACGATCCGGCCGAGAATCTGCTGCACGCGGGGGGCACGCCCGACACGGTGGCGCTCGACGGCCAGCGCGTGCTCGTCGTCGACGACGATGCGACATCGCGCGCGAGCCTTGCCGCGGCACTCGAAACGATGGGTGCACAGGTGTCGACCGCGCAATCGGGGCACGACGCGCTCGACGTGGTGGAACGGCAAGCGCCGAACGTCGTGCTGTCGGATCTCGCGATGCCGGACGGCGACGGCTTCTGGCTGCTCGACCGCATTCGCCATTTGCCGGGCGGCAGCGGGCATCTGCCCGTCATCGCGGTCACCGCGCACGCCGGCAACGCCGACCGGCATCGCGTGATGGCCGCCGGCTTCGACGCGTATCTGTGCAAGCCGGTGGACATGCCGACGCTGGCGAGCGTGATTGCCGATGTCGCACCCGACGCTGAGCACGATCGGAAGCCGCGCCGGCGGTAGCAGCCGGCGGCCGCGCACTGACCGGCGAGCGCGTGACTGCTTGCCGCCTTCAGGGCCATTCGACGGTTGCCGCCGACGATGCGTGTGTCGGCGCGCGACGGTCTGTCCGTCGTCATCAAACCTCTCCTGATCGATGCGGCACCCGGGCGGGCCACGCGCCATGAATGAGCGCCGGTCAGCGCCGGCGCGGCAGCGACACGTCCTCGAGCGTATTGGCCAGCTCGTCGCGCTCGGGGCCGCCCGCGCGTGTCGCGATGTCGCCGAGCGACACGATGCCGACCAGCCGCCGGTTGCGGTCGAGCACCGGCAATCGATGCAACTGCACGTCGGCCATCCGCTGCTGGACGTCGCCGACGCCGTCGTCCTCGACACACCATTGCACGGGCGTGGACGCGACCGCCTTGACGGGCGTATCGGACGCATGGCCGTGCGACAGTCCGCGCACGGCGAGGTCGCGATCGGTCACGATCGCGACGAGTTCGGTGCCATCGCAAACGGGCAGCACGCCGATATCGAAGCGCTGCATCAGTTCGGCCGCATGGCGAATCGTGTCGGTCGGCGCGACGCACACCACGTCGCGCGACATGATCTCGGTGACGCGATACATGAACGTCTCCTTCGTGAGCGAGACGATGAGGAAGCAGACGGCGTGCCGCGCGCGTGCCGCCCACGCCGGGCCGCGACGGCCAGGCGACGGAGAAATTTGCCAGCCCGCTTGTACATCTTCCACGGCGGCAGCCGTGAACGGGCGGGGCGGGACGTCAGTGGCCGATGCCCGTCATCGCGACGATCGCGAGCACCACTGCGCTTTCGATCGCCGCCAGCGCAGCGACGCCGGCGGCGCCGCTGATTTCATGCCATCTGCGTTCAAGGCGTTTCATCAGATCAACTCCGGATTGCTCCGGCGCGCCGTTGCGCCGCCGCGCAGCGCGGGCCGGGTGCCACCGTCAGCCGTGATCGGGGGGCGGGGAAGGAACGTGCGGCGCGCGGCGTTCGTGCTCGCCGGACGGCTTGGCAGGATCGATACGGGTCGCGCCGCCAACGGCGGGCGGGTCGCTGGCCGGAAACGTCTCCTCGAGTCCCTCGTCGATGCGTTCCTCCGTCTTGTCTTTGGACGGCGGGCGCGACGTGGCGAGCCAGAGCAGTCCGGCAGCCGGTGACACGGCGTCGTGGCGGCCGGGGGCGTGAACGGTCATGGTCGAACCTCCTTGGTCATGGATGCGGGCGCAAGCGCCATGCCTGCGCGGGCCGACGGCACGACGCTTGCGCGTCGGCGGAACCGTACGGGGCGCGGCGCAGCCACGCGCGCCGTCGGCGTGGACGAGAGGACATCGTGATGAATGCATCCAAGGAAAGGATACGTTACGACGCGAACGTATGCGGCGGCGATTTCTCCCATGTGCGCGGACGTTTCGACACGTGGAAGCGCGAATCGCTGGTCTATCGGCCCGAGCGGCGCATGTTCAACGGCAAGGACGAGGTACGCGAACTGAACGACACCGTCTATGACGGCCCCGAGCGCGCGCAGCGGGCGCTCGTCGCGCAATGCACGCCGTCCGACCGGTTCGCGCTCGCGGTGCGGCTGATCGCGGAGGGGCGCGCGATGTGGCTGGTGATGGCGGCTTACGACGACTGAGCGCACCGCCGCGCCCGACCGGAGCGGGCAACCGGAGGAAAGTGGCGCCGCAGCGGGCACGCCATTTGCGCGCGCTGGCAGCGCCATCGAGATGCGCGCGCCGTCGCGCAGGAGAGACATGAAGACGCCATTCACGCTGCACCGCCCCGAGCCGACGACGCCCGACGTCGACCCGGATCCGCCGCCGCCCGGGCACGACGATCCCGTCGATCCGCCGGTACCCGACGGGCTGCCTCAGGGCGACCCGCCGTCGCACCCGCCGCCGATGGGGATGCCGGGAGGCAGCGGTGCGCCCCAACCGGCCGCGCGAAACCTGAAAAAAGGAGGACCCTCATGGACATTCACGTGCAATCGCCAGACAAGCGCGCGATCGCTCAGGTGCTGGGCCGCTATTTCGAATCGCGCTCGTTGCGCTATCACATCGAGGAATTGCCGGGCGGCGTGCTGCAGATCGGCTTTCGCGCCAGCGGCCACCCGGTCGCCGTCACCGTGTCGTTTGACGATGCCGCGTACGACACCTATACGCACTGGGATGCGAGCCAGAAGCAGCTCGCGCTCGGACGGCTTGCCGATGGCTTCTCGCGGATGATGTCGATGCGCAGCCCGGCCGCGCTGGCCGGCGACTATCACGTCGAGCGCTTCTGATTCCACCTCGCTTCACCGGTCGGTGCCGGCCAACGGCAAAGTGCCCGCGCGCAGCGGGCGCTTTGCGTCTGCGCGCGTGTCGCGTAGGATGTCCGTTAATTCAGCGCACGCTACGTTCGCGCCGCAGGCTGCCAGCCGCTGCAGCCGAAGAGGCGCAATGCGCTTTCCTTCAGGTTCGATTCGCGCAACCGACGGGGACCGCCTTGATGACTGCTGCTCGCCCTTTGCTGTCGCCCGGCGCACGCCGGTTCGTTTCCGGTGTGTCGGCCTGTGCGGCGCTCGTCGCGGCCGATGCCCGCGACGCGTCGGCCCAGACGCCTTCGCCGCTCGGCGAATGGCAATACTCGGCGGGTGTGCCGCTCGAAAAACTGTACGACCCGAACATCTCCACCTGGGATATCAGCGTGGGGGCTGCGATGACGCTGCAGCCGCGCTATGCGGGCTCCGATCGCTATCGCGTGATGGGCGGCCCGAATCTCGACATCCGCTATCGCGACCTGTTCTTCCTGTCGACGGGCGAGGGGCTCGGCGCGAACGTGCTGCGCGGGCCGAACTGGCGCGTGAGCCTGTCCGTCGGTTACGACCTCGGGCGTCGTTCAGCCGACGATACCGAACACCTGAACGGCCTCGACAACATCAACGCGGCACCGGTGATGAAACTGGCGGCCGATTACGTGATCTCGAAGGAATTTCCGCTCGTGCTGCGCGCGGATATCCGGCGCAGCCTCGGCGGCTCGAACGGCTGGGTCGGCGATTTCTCCGCGTACATGCCGCTGCCGGGCAGCAACGAGCATTTCTTCTGGTTCGCGGGGCCGACCGTATCGTTCGCCGATTCGCGCTACATGAACAGCTGGTTCGGCGTGAACCAGGGCGCCGCCGCGCGTTCCGGGTTGCCGGCCTATTCGTCGGGGGCCGGGCTCAAGTCGTTCGGCGCGGGCGTGACGATGGCCTGGTTCGTGAACAAGCACTGGTTCGTCACGATCGACGGCGCGATCGAGCAGCTCGTCGGCCGCGCCGCGCGCAGCCCGATCACGCAGCAGTCGACCAACGGCGTGTTCGACATGTCGGTGAATTACCAGTTCTGACGGCGGCCGGGCAGCAGGTCGGGACCATACGGGGTGCGGCATCCGCCGTCACATTTGATATGATTCCGACCTGTACAAATGTACAGTGATCAATCCCCGTGACGCCTGCTTCGCCGACGCCTCCGGCGTTTTACTACCTGACCAATTTCGAACGCGCGCTGGCCTGGCTCGGCGAGCGTTACGACGACCTGTTCGACGCGCACGAGCACGCGTTCGTCCGGCAGTTCGCGACGTTGCCGCAGGCGTCGCGCGCGCTGCTCGTGCGGATGCTGATGCGCAACGGGGCCGACTTCCGCGCCAGCAAGCTCGTGTACGACGAAATCGGTTGCACGCTCGACGCGGCCGCGCCGCTCGTCGAACTCGGCTGGGTCGACCCGGCGCCCGCGCTGACGCTCGACGAACTGTTCGCGCTGTCGACCAAGGCCGATCTGCTGCGCATCTTTCCGGCACTCGCCGCGCATGCGGGCGAGCGCAAGCCCGAATGGCTCGAACGGCTGCGGCCCGCGCACGACGTCGCGCAACCGCTCGACGCGTGGTGCGCGCAGGCCGGCGACCGCGTGCTGCGCGTGACGGTAGGCGCGCTGTGCGACCGGCTGCGCCTGATGTTCTTCGGCAATCTCCATCAGGACTGGAGCGAGTTCGTGCTCGCCGATCTCGGCGTGTTCCAGTACGAAAGCGTGCCGATCGCACCGTCGTCCCGTGCGTTCCAGCAGCGCGGCGACGTTGACGCGTATCTCGCGCTGCAGATGTGCCGCGATGCGCTCGACGCATGGCCCGACGATCTGCCGTTCGACGACCTGATGCGCGCGATCGACGCGGTCGGCTGCGCGCAGCCGTGGCTCGCGACGCGTCGCGCGAAGCTGCTGTTCGCGCTCGGGCAGACCTGCGAGCGCCGGGCCGACTGGACTGCCGCGCTCGACGCGTATGCGCGCAGCGCATGGCCCGGCAGCCGTCATCGGCGCATCCGCGTGCTCGAACGCTGCGGGCGTGACGACCAGGCGCTCGCGCTGGCGCTCGATGCGCGCGGCGGCTTCGAGAGCGACGAGGAACGCCAGCGTGTCGAGCGCATGCTGCCGCGCCTGCAGCGCCGGCTCGGCCAGCGCGTCGAACGTGCGGCGGCCGCCGCGGACGTACCGCGCGAAACGCTCGTGCTCGCGCGCCCCGACGCGTTCGTCAGTGTCGAATTCGCGGTGCGCGACCATCTCGCGCAAGCGGCTTCGCCGGTTCATTACGTCGAAAACACACTGATCAATTCGCTGTTCGGGCTGCTGTGCTGGGAGCCCGTGTTCGCGGCGGTGCCCGGTGCGTTTTTCCACCCGTTCCAGCGCGGCCCGGCCGATCTGCACGCGCCCGATTTCGCCGCGCGCCGGGCAGACGCGTTCGCCGCGTGTTTCGCGCAACTCGATTCGGGCGCCTATTGCGACACGATCCGCCGGCATTTCGCGACGAAGGCGGGGCTGCAATCGCCGTTCGTGTTCTGGGGCGTGCTGAGCGACGAACTGCTCGACGAGGCGCTCGCGTGCCTGCCGCCCGAGCACTTGCGGCTGTGGTTCACGCGCCTGCTCGCGGATATCCGCAGCAACCGCTCGGGGCTGCCCGATCTCGTCCGCTTCTGGCCCGGTGAGCGCCGCTACGAGCTGATCGAGGTGAAAGGCCCCGGCGACCGCCTGCAGGACAACCAGACGCGCTGGCTCGCCTACTGCGTCGCGCACGGCATCCCGGTGCGCGTGATCGATGTCGAGTGGGCCGGTGAAGGCGTCGCGCACGCCGAAGCGGCGGGTCTGTCCGCATGAGCTACGTCGTCGCGGTGCGGGCGATGTGCGAGTTCACCGCGCGACGCGGCGATCTCGACCTGCGCTTCACGCCCGCGCCGACCGCGCTCGAAGGCATCGCCGGCCACGGCGCGGTCACGTCGAGCCGCGGCGCACGCTACGAAACCGAGATCGCGCTGACGGGCACGTGGGGCACGCTCACCGTGCGCGGCCGCGCGGACGGCTACGATCCGGTGGCGAACCGCCTCGAGGAGATCAAGACCTATCGCGGCAGCCTCGATGCGATGCCGGCCAACCATCGCGCGCTGCACTGGGCGCAGGCGAAGGTCTATGCGCACCTGATGTGCGACGCGCGCGGCCTCACGGAAATCGACGTCGCGCTCGTCTATTTCGACATCGTGTCCGAGCGGGAGACGATGCTGACGCAAACGCTGGGGGCGGCCGAGCTCGCGACGTTCTTCGCCGAGCAGTGCGCGTGCTTCGTCGGCTGGGCCGAGCGCGAGACGGCCCATCGTGCGGCGCGCGATGCGGCGCTGCGCGCGCTCGCGTTTCCGCACGGACAGTTCCGCAGCGGCCAGCGCGAGCTGGCGGTGGCCGTCTATCGCGCGGCACGCGACGAGCGTTGCCTGATGGCGCAGGCGCCGACCGGCATCGGCAAGACGCTCGGCACCGTGTTTCCGCTGCTGAAGGCCTGCGGCGAGGGCGAGCTCGACCACGTGTACTTCCTGACCGCGAAAACGCCTGGCCGCGCGCTTGCGCTCGAAGCGGCGACGACGCTCGGCGCCGGCACGCCCGCGCTGCCGCTGCGCGTGCTGGAACTCGTCGCGCGCGACAAGGCATGCGAGCATCCCGACAGCGCGTGCCACGGCGAATCGTGTCCGCTCGCGAAAGGTTTCTACGACCGGCTGCCGGCCGCGCGCGATGCGGCGATCGAGGCCGGGCTGCTCGATCGGGACACGGTGCGCACGGCCGCGCTCGCGCATGACGTCTGCCCGTACTACCTGTCGCAAGAGCTCGCGCGCTGGTCCGACATGATGATCGGCGACTACAACTACTACTACGACGGCAGCGCGATGCTGCACACGCTTGCGCAGCAGAACCAGTGGCGCGTCGGCGTGCTCGTCGACGAAGCGCACAACCTGCTCGATCGCGCGCGCAAGATGTACAGCGCATCGCTCGATCCATTCGCATTCGCGGCCGCGCGCGAGGCCGCGCCCGCCGCGCTGCGCAAGGCCTTCGACCGGCTCGCCCGCGCCTGGGGTACGGTCAATCGCGCGCAGGCCGAGCGCTATGCCGCGTATCCGGAGATACCGGGCCCGATCGTGTCGGCCGTGCAGAACCTCGTCGCGGCGATCGGCGAACACCTGACCGACGCGCCGCGCGCGAACGGCGACGCGCTGCTGCGGTTTCATTTCGAGGCGATCCAGTTCGGCGTGCTGGCCGAAGCGTTCGACAGCGCGTCGATCTTCGACGCGACCCTGCATGGCGAGCCGATGCCGCGCCAGCCGGCACTCGATGGCGTTGCGGCGCCCGGCCGCCGGCGCCGCGTGCAGTCGACGCTGTGCGTGCGCAACGTGATTCCGGCCGGCTTTCTCGCATCGCGCTACGAAGCCGCGCGCGCGACCGTGCTGTTCTCGGGCACGTTGAGCCCGTTTCATTTCTATCGCGACACGCTCGGGTTGCCCGGCGACACGGGCTGGCTCGATGTCGACGGGCCGTTCCGCGCCGAGCAACTGACGGTGCGCGTCGCGAGCCACGTGTCGACGCGCTGGCGCGACCGCGACCGTTCGCTCGAACCGATCGTGGACCTGATCGCCGCGCAGTACGCGACGCGGCCCGGCAACTACCTCGGCTTCCTGAGCAGCTTCGACTACCTGGGGCGCGTGGTCGCGCTGATGCAGACGCGGCATCCGGACGTGCCCGTCTGGGCGCAGGCGCCCGGCATGGCCGAAAGCGAGCGCGACGCGTTTCTCGCGCGCTTCGACGCGGGCGGGCGCGGCGTCGGCTTCGCGGTGCTGGGCGGGGCGTTCTCGGAGGGTGTGGACCTGGTCGGCGAGCGGCTGATCGGCGCGTTCATCGCGACGCTCGGGCTGCCGCAGGTCAACGACGTCAACGAGCAGATGCGGCGCGCGATGGACGCGCGTTTCGGCAACGGCTACGACTACATGTACCTGTATCCGGGCTTGCAGAAGGTCGTGCAGGCGGCCGGGCGCGTGATCCGCACCGAGCACGACGAAGGCGTCGTGCATCTGATCGACGACCGTTACCGGCGGCGCGAAGTGCGCGATCTGCTGCCGCGGTGGTGGCGGATCGGGTGAGACGGAAGAAGCGCTGCCGGCAGGCTGCCGATTCCGGCAGGTGGGCGCCAGCCGTCGCGTAGCGAGATCGGGCGGCCGCGGACGCGGCCTGGGCGGGTGCTGCCGCTACAGCACATTCAGCATCGCGAGCGCGGCTTCCTGCAGGTGCGGGAGGACGCGCCGCACGGCTGCGTCGGTCGTCTCCGCGCCGATCGGCATGTTCGTGCTCAGCGCGGCGACCACTTCGCCGTGACGGTTCTTCAGCGGCACCGCGATCCCGCGCACGCCGACCTGCAATTGCTGTTCGATCGCCGCGAAACCGGCGTCGCGTGCCTGATCGACCTGTTCGAGCAGGCGCGCCTTGTTGGTGATCGTGTGCGGCGTGAACGGCGGCAGTTCGGTGTCGTCGAGCCATGCGCGCACGGCTTCGCGATCGGGATGATGGGCGAGCAGCACGACACCCGGCGACGTCAGCGGCGCCGGCACGCGCGCGCCGAGCACGAAGCCGGTCGTCATCACGCGCGACACGCCGTTGCGCGCGATGAACACGAGTTCCCAGCCGTCGAGCACGCTCACATACGCCGATTCGTTCAGCGATGCGCTCAATTGCTGCAGATAGGGCTGGACCGTGCGCGGCAGCCGCGCCGAATCGAAGTACGACCAGCCGACCCGCAGCACGCGCGGCGTGAGGCCGTACAGCTTGCCGTCGGTGTACACGTAGCCGAGCGATTCGAGCGTCAGCAGGTAGCGCCGCGCGGCCGTGCGCGTGAGGCCGGTACGCGCGGCGGCCTGGGTGGGCGTCATGCGCGCGTGCTGGCTGTCGAACGCCTCAAGGATCGCCAGGCCTTTTTCGAGGCCGGCAATCCAGTCGCGTCGGTCGAGTTCGGGCTTTTTCATCGTCGGAGGGGCGCTTGGGTGCGCGGTAATCGCGCGCGAATGGGCGATTATCGCGCAAATCGGATCTGTCGCAACGCATGGCCGGGCTTGTATGATTCGACGCTGGATGTGTGCCCCGAGTATGTGCCCCGAGCCCGGAACATGACCGTCGACGACAACCGATATCGCCTCCTGCCAATCGCCCGCCGTATCGCCCGCTGCGCCGTGCTGGTGGCGCTGGCGTCGTTGCCGGCGGCGCAGGTTTGGGCGGGGGCGCCGGCCACGCAGGATGCATGGACCGTGGCGGTCAGGCAGGCCATCCTGCAGCGGCTGCAGATCCCGGCCGGGTCGGGCCATCCGTCGTCCGGCACGTACAAGGCGCGCCTGAGCGCACGAATCGGCCGCGACGGCTCGGTGACGCAGGTGGAGATCGGGCAGTCGTCGGGCTATGCGGATCTGGATCAAGCAGCGGTGGCCGCGTTCCGGGGCGGGAACGTGCCGGCGTTCTCGCCGGACATGCCCCAGGATTCGATGCTGCTCAATGTGCCGATCGTCTTCGATCTCGGCCCGGCGCAACCGGATGCCGGCAACGGGCGGCGGTTCAGCGATGCGATGACGGGGCTGTCGTTCTCGGTGCCGGTGCCGCTGCAGTTGGGGGAACGGCATACGCGGCCGTCGATGCCGCTGGTCGTCGACGTGACGAATCCCGAGCCGGTGCCGCGCTACGCGGGGAAATCGAACAGCCTGTGCGCGGTGGCGCTGAAGTTGCAATCCTCCGCGATGGCCGACGTATCGCAGCGCGAACTGAATTCACCGGAGGCGATCGCCAACCTGAAGGCGTCGATCGAGTCGACGATTTCGATCCTCGGCGTGATCGAGCGCATGTCGCCGATCGAGCTCGGCGGCGGCGTGAAGGGGCAGGAAACCGTGTATTCGCCGAAGATCGGGCCCGATCATGAGCGCGTCAGGTTGTACATGGCGCTCGGCGATACGCCGAACTACCGGATCAGCCTGACGTGCGCGACCTATGTGGAAGACATGCCGAAAGCGTTGCCGCTGTTCCGCAGCATCGTGAAAACGATGGCGTTGGGGACGTCGCACTGAGCGGCAGTCATGACGTCGGGGCGAGGTGCGCCGCGTTCAGGGCTGCGGAAGGCGCCGGACAACCTGATGGACACGAGCGTCCAGTATCCATCCAGCCCGACCGACGACAGCCTCGGGCTGCGGCCGAGCCATCCCGCACGCGGGACGACCGCGGTGATGCTGTACGGCTTCGATCACATGGGCGCGGGCGACGTCGACTGCGGGGACGCAGAGTGACGCCTGGCGGGTAGCACGGCCGGCCGGAACCGGCCGACGGGCAGGCGATGCCGATTGCCGGGCTGCCTGTCGAGGCAGCCGGAAGAAAACGGAAGGGGAAAAGGCGGCCGCGATGTCACGCGTACCGCCTCCGGTGCAGCGCTCGTTACTCGCTGCTCGTCCACTCGACGTTCGCGCCGACCGAGCGCAGGTTCTCGACGAAGTGCGGGTGCGCGCGGCGGATCGGCAGCGCGTTCATGATTTCCGAGCGGCCTTCGATGCTCGCGGCCACCATCAGCAGCGCGATCGCGACGCGGATGATGTACGGGCTTTCGACGCGCGCGGGCGTCAGTTGCAACCCGCCGAACGTGATCAGCCGATGCGGATCGGACAGCAGCACGTGCGCGCCGAACTTCGACAGTTCGCCCGACCAGCCGAGCGCACCGTCGTAGACCTTGTTCCAGAACATCGCGCTGCCTTCCGCGCGCACGCCGAGCGCGATGAAGATCGGCAGCAGGTCGACCGGCAGGTACGGCCACGGCGCGGCTTCGACCTTGGTGAGAATGTTCTGCGTGAACGGGCGGCGCACGCGCAGCGGGCCGTCGCGTTCCGCACGCGACCAGCCGTCGCGGTGCGTGATGTTGACGCCGAACTTCGCGAACGTGCGGTCGATCAGCGGGAAGTGTTCTGGCGACGAGTTGCGCACCGTGATGTCGCCGCCCGTGATCGCGCCGAGCGCGAGGAACGTCGCGATCTCGTGGAAATCCTCGGCGAAGCGGAACTCGCCGCCGCCGAGCTTGCGGCCGCCCGTCACGCAGAGCCGCGACGTGCCGATGCCCTCGATCGCGACGCCGATCATCGAGAGGAACTGGCAGAACTCCTGCACATGCGGCTCGGACGCGGCATTCATCAGCGTCGACGTGCCGTTCGCGGTCGTTGCGCACAGCGCGAAGTTCTCGGTGGTCGTCACCGACGCGTAGTCGAGCCAGTGGTCGTTGGCCGTCAGCGGGCCGTCGGTGCGGACGATCAGCGAATCGGGCGTGCGCTCGATGTGCGCGCCGAAGCGCTCGAACACCTCGACGTGCGGATCGATCTCGCGCACGCCGAGCGTGCAGCCCTTTACGTCGTTCTCGAGGCGCGCGACGCCGAAACGCGCGAGCAGCGGCGGGATCAGCATGATCGACGAGCGCATCGCTTCCGGCAGTCGATGGACCGCCGGATCGAATTTCGTGTTGCGATGGTGGAGTTCGAGCAGGCCCGTCGTGAAGTCGACCGATACGTCGCTGCCGAGCGTGCGGAAGATGTCGAGGATCTTGCGTACGTCGGTGATATCCGGCACGCCGATGAGACGCAGCGGCTGATCGGTCAACAGGGTGGCGCACAGAATCGGCAGGACGGCGTTCTTGTTCGCGGACGGCTTGATGTCCCCGCGCAGCGGAGTGCCGCCGTGGACGATGAGATTCGACATGATATGGGGGCGTATCGGTGACTGACGTAGGCCCATATGATGCCATTGGTCGGCGGGCGGCGTGGAATGTTCAGAGGGGAAAAGGGGGAATCGGGGCGTGTAACTGACAGTGTTTGACGTCGCGCGCACGAACGGAAGGCAGTGGCGCCGTTGCCGGTCACCGTTGAACAATGCGTGATGGCCGGCCGCGGGTCAGGCCGGCCATCCGGACGAGTTGTTACTGCGCCGCCCGCATCCGCGCGGCGACGACCAGCGAGATCAGGCAGCCCACCGCGAGATAGCCAGCGACGAGGTGCCACGAACCGCCCGCCACACTGACGAGGCCCACCGCGATGAACGGCGTGAACCCGCCGCCGACCACGCTCGCGAACTGGTAGCCGACGCCCGCGCCGCTATAGCGGTATTCGGCGCCGAACAGTTCCGTGAACAGCGGCTGCTGGACGCTCACGACCATGTCGTGTGCGGCGTTCGCGAGCAGGATCGAGAAGATCACGATCCACGCGATCGACCGCGCCTCGAGCGCGAGGAAGAACGGCACCGCCGACGCGACGCCGATCAGCGCACCGATCAGGTAGATGCGGCGCAGGCCGTAGCGGTCGGCCAGCCACGCAAAGCACGGGATCGTCACGCAGCTCACCGCGCCGACCAGCAGGCCGATGTTCAGGAACAGGTCGCGCGACATGCCGAGGTTCGTCGTCGAATAGCTGAGCGCGAACGCGGTGACGATGTACATCGTGAACAGTTCGGCGAGGCGCAGCGCGATGATCAGCAGGAACGCCTTCGGATGGCGCGTCAGCGCTTCGAGCACCGGCAGGCGCAGCTTGCGGTTGCCGTGTTCGACCTTGTCGACGAACTCCTGCGATTCGTCCATGTTCTTGCGCACCCACAGCCCGATCAGCACGAGCACGATGCTGAACACGAACGGCAGGCGCCAGCCCCACGACTTGAACGCGGCCTCGCCGAGCGTGTGGCTCAGGATCGACACGATGCCCGTGGCCAGCACGAGGCCGACGCCGTAGCCGACCTGCACACCGCTGCTATAGAACGCCTTCTTCTGCTTCGGCGCGCTCTCGACGGCCATCAGCGCCGCGCCGCCCCATTCGCCGCCGACCGCGAAACCCTGGATCGCGCGCATCAGCACCAGCAGCACGGGCGCCCACCAGCCGATCGTCGAAAACGCCGGCAGCAGGCCGATCGCGACCGTCGACAGCCCCATCAGCATCACGGTCAGCACCAGCATCCGCTTGCGGCCGAGCCGGTCGCCGTAGTGGCCGAACACGACGCCGCCGAGCGGCCGGAACAGGAAGCCGACGCCGAAGGTCGCGAATGCCGCGAGCGTGCCCATCGTCGGGCTGACTTTCGGGAAGAACTCGGAATTGAATACCAGCGCGGCGACGATCCCGTACAGCAGGAAGTCGTACCAGTCGACCACGGCGCCGACGAAGCTGCCGATCGCGGCCTTGCGGGCCTGGCTGCGTATGCGGGCACTGGCGGTAGCGTCGAGGGTGTCGATGGTTGGGGTCATGGCGGTGTCTCCTGGCACGGCGCATCGAGGAATCGTGGCGGCGCCGCGTCCGATGCTGCATTGAAGTCGATGGGTGAACGGAGAATAGGGTGCGCGCCGCCCGGCGGCAATTGGCCAAACGGGCAAAGTGCGCGATTATCGTTCAAATCCGTGCGATTATCGAACGCTTTCCGGGTTTGCACTAGGCGGGGCGGCGATATCCCGTTTGGCCAGGGTGTGCCGCCGTGAACGATCTGGTTAAAATCTGCAGCATTGATAACTCGCCCGTTCGGGGCGGATGCGCGGCGGCCGCCCTGGCCGCGCATGCCGCACGCAACGGGCGCCATCCCCATCGACGCATGCCCCCGGAGACTGGAATGCCCGGCAATTCCCCCCCCCTGTCCAGCGATACGCCGCCCGTTGCCGATCCGGCTGCCAATCCGCTGGGGATGGCCGGCCTCGAATTCGTCGAATTCGCGGCGCCCGTGCCGGAAGCGCTCGCGCAGCGCTTCGAGCAGCTCGGGTTCAAGGCGATCGCGCGGCATGTCAGCAAGAACGTCACGCTCTATCGGCAAGGACAGATGCATTTCCTGATCAACGCCGAGCCCGAATCGTTCGCCGCACGCTACGCGGAGGAATACGGGATGGGCGTCTGCGCGATCGGGTTGCGCGTGGCCAGCGCCCGGCGCGCGTTCGAGCGGGCGATCGAGCTCGGCGCGTGGGCGTTCGAAGGCGAGAAGGTCGGGGTCGGCGAGCTGAAGATTCCGGCGATCCAGGGCATCGGCGATTCGCACCTCTATTTCGTCGACCGCTGGCGCGGGCGCGACGGCCAGCGTGGCGGCGTCGGCGATATCTCGATCTTCGACATCGATTTCCGGCCGATCGACATCGCGACCGCGCATACCGATCTCGACTGCGTGGGCGTCGGGCTGCAGCAGGTCGATCATTTCACGCAGACCGTCGGCGCGGGGCGCATGCAGGAGTGGCTGGATTTCTACCACGACCTGCTGCATTTTCGCGAGATCCACGAAATCGACGCGCACTGGCATGTGTCGGAGGAATCGCGTGTGATGGTGTCGCCGTGCGGCGCGGTGCGGATTCCGGTCTACGAGGAAGGTACGCGGCGTACCGAGCTGATGCACGCGTATCTGCCCGACCATCCGGGCGAGGGCGTGCAGCATGTCGCGCTGGCCACCGACGACATCCTGTCGTGCGTCGATGCGCTGCGTGCGAACGGCGTCGAATTCATCGAGCCGCCGGCCCGCTATTACGACGACGTCGACGCACGGCTGCCGGGGCACGGCGTCGATCTCGACGCGCTGCGCCGCCGCGCGGTGCTGGTCGACGGCGAAATCGGCAGCGACGGCGTGCCGCGCCTGTTCTTCCAGACCTTCGTCAAGCGCCGGCCCGGCGAAATCTTCTTCGAAGTCGTGCAGCGCAAGGGGCACCACGGGTTCGGGGAAGGGAATCTCGCGGCGCTCGCCCGCGCCCGCGACGCCGGCTGAGCGGCCGCGGCGCCCGCATCGGGCGTCACACGCGATACCTGACGCTTCACGCGCCGGCGGCCGGCACGCGGTTCGGCGCGGGGTCGTTCGGCTCGCGCAGCACGCACGCGGTGCCGCCCGGCGTGTACATCGACACGACACAGCGGTTGCACGACGTGCAGCCCGACTGCGCGAGCCGGCCGTCACGCAATCCGTTGACGAAACCCGGCTCGAACACGAGCGCGCGTGCAAGCGCGACCGCGTCGAACCCTTCGCGCATCGCCAGCTCGACGTTCCCGCGCGAACGTACACCGCCGAGGTAAGCGAGCGGCATCCTGACGGCCTCGCGCACTTTCCTCGAGTGCTCGAGGAAATACATCTCGCGAAACGCGCCCAGCTTCGGCTCGGTGAGCTTCTGCAACGCCATCGCGGCACGCACGATCGCGTTGTCGGCATTCGCGCGCGCGTCGCCGGGCAACGGGCTGCCGAACAGCTGCCACACCGATTCGACGTTCATTCCGCCGCTGAGCACGAGCAGGTGCGCGCCTTCGGCTTCGAGCCGCCGCGCGATTTCGCATGCGTCGTCGGCCGTGCCGCCGCCGCGCACGCCTTCGGTCACGCCGATCTTGCAGACGACGGCGAGGTCGCGGCCCACCGCATCGAGCACGCGGCGCAGCACCTCGACCGGGAATGCGGCACGCCGTGCAGCGTCGCCGCCGTATGCATCGCGGCGGCGGTTGTACAGCGGCGACAGGAACTGGCTGAGCAGATAGCCGTGCCCCATGTGGATCTCGACCGCATCGAAGCCGGCGTCGCGCGCATGGCGTGCGGCCTGCGCGAATTCGTCGGCGACGGCCGACATCTGGTCGCGCGTCATCGCCTGCTTCAGAAAGCGGCCGCTCATCACGCCGACCTTGTTGAAGCCGCCCGAGGCGCTCAACGGCCGCGCGGTCGACAGCGACGGCAGGAACGTGAAGCAGCCGCCGTGCGTGATCTGCGCGGAGGCGGCTGCGCCGTGGCGATGGACGGCGTCGGTCAGCGCGCGGAACTGGCGGACCGTCGGCACGTCGAGCCGCGCCTGGTCGACGAACGTGCGGCCGTCGTCGCTGATCGCGCAGTACGCGACGGTCGTCAGCGCGGCGCCACCTTCGGCGATGCGTTCGTGAAAGCGGACGAGCGCGCGCGACGGCACGCCGTTCGGTGTCATGCCCTCGTTGGTGGCGGACTTGATCAGGCGGTTGCGCAACGTCAGCGGGCCGATCTGCAGCGGGCTGAACGCGGTCGTGAGGTCGGCGGATTCCATGAGGGGGCGGGTGTCGGGAATGGGCACGGCGACCATTGTGCGGCGGTGGCGCAGGCGCGCATCGTCCGGGTGGACGAGCCGGGTGGCGGTGATGGCAAGCCGGTGTGCCGTCGGGCGCGCCAGCCGGGCCGGCCTCACGACCCGGGAGCTGCGTTCGTCATCCGACAGAATGCGATGCCGGCTGCTTCCGTTCCGGCATCGCGGCGGATGCGTCAGTTCAGTCGGGTGAGCCGTCGAGTCCGTGCATTGAATCGCCGTATCCGGTTCTCGAGCCTGGCCGATGCGTCAGCGCAACCCGTACTGGACGGGATCTCGATCGCGGCGGATGTGTGCGTCCAGCCCGGATGATCTGTCCAGTCCGTGCATTGAATCGCCGTATCCGGTTCTCGAGCCTGGCAGATGCGCCAGCGCAACCCGTACTGGACGGGATCTCGATTACGGCGGATGTGTCCGTCCGGCCCGGATGATCCGTCGAGTCCGTGCATTGAATCGCCATATCCGGTTCTCAAGCCCGGCCGATGCGCCAGCGCGACCTGAAACGGACCTGACCTCGATCGATGCATCGAACGCCACCAGACGCTCAAGCCTGCCCCAAACTCGACAGCCACCCGTCAAGCCACATTACGCGGGTTCGCCAGCCCCGAGCTTGCGAACCTGCCGGCGCATGCCATCGAAGATCGCGTCTGCCACGTCCGCCGGAAAATCCGCCGGGATCTGCGCGGCGGCTTCGGCGATCGCGGGTTCCGTGCGTGCGGCGACGGCCGCCATCGCGGCGCGCACGTCGTCTTCGGTCAGGCCGACGCGCCGGCCCTGCGCGATCCAGTGACGCGGCTGGATCTCGCCGATCACGTAGTGCCGGTTCTTCCCGCACACGGCCATCGCGAGCCGTGCGCGGCGCGGCGGAAGCTGGTTGCGGCGCGTGCCGAGGATCGGATGCGCGGACAGCACGTCGTACAGCGGCGTGCTGCGGTACGTGTTGCCGGGCAGGTGCGCGATGCTGAAGTTCTTCGCGTGCCCGTCGATCGCCGCCAGCACCCAGAACACGAGCTGCGCGATGAAGAAATTCATCCGGTCGTGCGCGGCGTCGGCCGAATTCGCGAGGATGCCCATGATCGTCTCGATGCCGGGGCCGCCGTCGGATTCGTATTTCGCGCCCGACGGCGTGCCGGTCGCCTGGCACATGTCCTCCTGCGGCAACCGCAGGATCCACGTGCGGTCGCGCGAAGCACGCCGGTCGAAGCGCTCGACGATCAGCGCCTTCTGGTCGTCGAATCGGCCGATCTCACACCGCGCGACCGGCAACCCGTACGCGGCGACGAGCCTGGAGCACAGCCATTCGTTTTCGACGGACGTTCGCATGTCGGCCTGCATGTTCCCGACGCGCCCGAGCGGCAGCTTGAAGATGTGCGTCGTCGGCGTGCTGCCCGATGGCCGCAGCCAGCGATTTCCCTGGCGCAGCAACGCGGTCTTTTCCTGCGCGCCGGCAATCGACAGGCGCAGGTCGCCTTCCGGTTCCGGGCGGCCGGGCAGCGGCGCGGCGGTCGCGTGGCGCAGCACGTCGGCGACAGCCGCGTCGTCGAGCGTCACGCCGTCGATCGCCTCGAGATCGACGGGCGTTTCGCCAGGCGGCAGCATCTGGATCGCGCCGACGCAATCGCGGCCGATCGACGCGAGCAGTTCGAACGGCGCCGTCGATCGGAGCCGATAACGCTGCGCGATGCGACGGCGGATCGGCTCGCTGTCCGGCAGCAGGTTGTCGAAGTAGTCGGCGACGATCGCGCCCTGGTGCGGCTGGTTGCCGGGCGTGAAGGGCAGCGACAGCGACAGCGGCCGCCCCTGCGGATCGTCGAGCCAGGCCGGCAGGTAGACGAGACGCTCGACGCCGCGCCGGACTTCCCAGTAGCCGACCGGAATGCCGTTCATCCACAGGTCGAGCCGGTCGTGACGGGTACGCGTGGCCATCGTCACCAGTCCTCCCGCTTCGATACCCGTGGCTTGGCCGGTGTTGCCGTCGCGGGCCGCTTGCGTGCGGCACCGGTCGTGGGTTTGGCTGGACTTTTGGCGGGCGTGGTGCCGCGCGCCGCATCCGGCTTGCGTTTGCTCGCCGCCGGTTTGCGAACCGCTGGCGCGGGATCGGGCGCGGGAACAGGATCGGCCGATGCCGCCGGGACATCCTGCTTGCCTTGCGCGAGCGTCATGTGAACGCCGAGCGTGTTCAGCACTTTGAAGAGCCGCTCGATACTGACCGCCGACGGGTTGGCTTCGAGCTGCGCGTAGGATTGCTGCGTGACGCTCAGGCGGGCGGCCAATTGCGCCTGCGTGAGGCCCGCGGCTTTCCGGAAGCCGACGAGTATCGGACGCAGCTGGGTCAGGGTCTGGACAGGAAAGGCCATCGGGCGCTCCGCGGGATGACAGGCGATCGTTTGTAATCGGGAAATACAGTCTATGGCATGTATCGTCAAAATACAAACCCAAGACTGTATTTAACAAAAACAAACAATAGCCTGTTAGACGGAAAACCGGCCGGCCATCCCGCGTCAACGCATCATGCCGCCCGCAGCGGATTCGCGTGCGCGCTCCGTGCGCTTTCCGGATCGTCGTCGCCGAGCGGAATGAACGCCATGATCTCCAGGTCGTGCCCCGACAGCGCGGGCAGCCGGAACGGGCTCGACAGCACGTTCAGCCGCCGCACGCCGAGCTCGCGCAGGATCTGCGAGCCGATCCCCGTCACGCGTCCGTCGCGGCGGGCCGGGCCGGCGGGCATCCGCATCGCGTCGCCGCGCATGTCGCAGTCGAGCAGCACCGCCACGCCGCAGCCGGCCGCGTCGATCCGTTGCAGCGCGGCATGCAGCGGCCACGAATGCGCGGACGGCTCCGCATCGAGCAGGTCGAGCAACGAATGGCATTCGTGCACGCGTGTCAGCACGGGCGTCGACGGATCGGGCTCGCCGCGCACGAGCGCGAGATGCGGTGCGCCGTGCACGGTGTCGCGATACTCGATCGCGCGGAATCGCCCCCACGGCGTATGCAGCGGCCGCTCGCCGACGCGTTCGACGAGCGATTCGTGCTCGCGTCGGTAATGGATCAGGTCGGCGATCGTGCCGATCTTCAGCCCGTGATGCGCGGCGAACGCCTTCAGCTCGGGCAGCCGCGCCATCGTGCCGTCGTCGTTCATCACTTCGCAGATCACCGAGGCGGGCGTGAGCCCGGCAAGCGCCGCGAGATCGCAGCCGGCCTCGGTATGCCCCGCGCGCACCAGCACGCCGCCCGGGCGGGCGGCAATCGGGAACACGTGGCCGGGCTGCACGAGATCGTCCGGGCGGGCACCCGACCGCACCGCCGCACGGATCGTGTGTGCGCGATCGGCCGTCGAAATGCCCGTCGTCACGCCTTCTGCCGCCTCGATGCTGACGGTGAACGCGGTGCCGAACGGCGTGCCGTTGCGATCGGCCATCGGCGGCAGCCGCAACTGCTCGCAGCGTTCGGCGGTCAGCGTCAGGCAGATCAGCCCGCGCCCGAAGCGCGCCATGAAATTGATCGCGTCGGGCGTCACGTGATCGGCCGCGATCACGAGATCGCCTTCGTTCTCGCGATCCTCTTCGTCGACGAGCAGGACCATCCGGCCCGCACGCAGCTCGTCGACGATCTCCAGCGTACCGGCGAGCGTCATGACGCCTCCGTCGCGCCGAATGCGCGGCGCAGCGCGTCGGCGCCGAAGGTCAGCACGCGGTCGGCCGCATCGATGGCGCCGAGCATGCTCGCGAAGCCGTGAAGCTGGCCCGGCCAGCGCACGAGCGTCACCGGCGTGCCGGCCTGTGCGAGCCGCAACGCATACGCTTCGGCCTCGTCGCGCAGCGGATCGAATTCGGCGCTCACGATCGTCGCCGGTGCCGCGCCCGCGACGTCCGGTGCGGCGAGCGGGCTCGCCAGCGGCGACGCGTGATCGGCGCCTTCGTCGAAATAGTGCCGCTTGAACCAGCGCATCATGTCCGCCGTCAGGAAATAGCCGGTGCCGAGCGTTTCGTACGACGGATGTTCGGTCGCGCAATCGACGACCGGATACAGCAGCAACTGGTGCGCGATCGCGATGCCCGAACCGCGCAACTGCAGTGCGGCGACCGCCGCAAGATTGCCGCCGGCGCTGTCGCCGGCAACCGCCACCGCACCGGCGCGCGCGCCGAGATCGCGCGCACTGGCGGCGGCCCAGCGCACGGCGTCGCATGCGTCGTGCGCGGCGGCCGGGAAGCGCGCCTCGGGCGCGAGCCGGTAGTCGACCGACAGCACGAGCGTGCGCGCACGGGCCGCGAGGCTGCGGCACAGGTTCGCGTGCGAATCGATGCCGCACGACACGAAGCCGCCGCCGTGGAAAAACACGGTCAGCGGCAACGGCCCGTCGGCAGCGGGCCGGTACAGCCGTGCGGACAACTGACGACCGGATGCGGGAATCTGCCAGTCCTCTTCGGCGACGACGGCATCGCCCGGCGCGAATGCGCCGCCGGCGGCAAGACTCGCGCGATACGCGGGAACGGTGAGCTGCGCGAAATCGATCGCGGGTGCCTGGGCGAACGCGGCGAGCAGCGCCTGCGCCTGTGGGTCGAGCGGCATGGGGACTCCTGTCTGAATCGTATGCGGTTTGAATCAGGTAAACCCGTGTCGCGGTTTTCCCTGAGTCCGCGCCGGACGCTTGCCGGCACGGCCTGACGGGCATTCCAGCGCAGCGGGCAGGGCGCCACATCATCCGATCGGACGATGGTTGGTTCGTCCGGATAGCCAATTCTCACCATTCAGTGAATCTCCCGATGACGCCGGAATTTAGACGCGTCTTAATCATGGCGGCGCGGTTGGGTCGCGTCGGAAACATGTCGTATGGAGGATGGAGCGTGCTGATGGAGACGAGATGGGCTCCGCAAGAGAGCCAGGCAACCAGTGACGAGGCCGACATCGGCGTCGCGGATTTCAGCGAGCTGATGGCGCGCATCTACCAGGGGCCGCTGGAGACACCGCCGTGGGCCGGCGCGCTCGAACTGGTCCGCCGCTGGCTGCAGGCGAACTACGTGACGCTGATCCTGCGTGCGGCCGCGAGCGATCGCCGCGCGCCGCTGTCCGTGCACGCGTCGGAATTCGGCCCGGTCGTCCCGGGCGACGGCGAGGCGTCGTACAACAACTACTACTATTCGCTCGACCCGTTCGTCGGCCTGCCGGCCGATCGCGTGGTCACGGTCGACGAGGTATTCGGCGACACGGGCTGGCTGTCGAGCGAACTGTACAAGCAGTTCCTGAAGCCGCAGGACGTGCGCTATATCCTCGGCGCCGACCTGCGCACATCGTCGGGCGTCGAGTGCCGCTTCCGCGTGTGCCGCAACCATGCATCGAAGCCGTTTTCCGCGCGCGACAAGGCGATCTGCGCGCTGCTGCTGCCGCACCTGAAGCGCGCGGTCGAGTTGCATTCGCGGCTCGACACGGCCGAGGTCGAACGCTCGATCTATGCGAACGCGATCAACCGGATGCAGATCGGCACGATCACGCTCGACGAGAACGGCACGATCATCGACCTGAACAGCGTCGCCGACGAGATCCTCAAGCAGAACAACGGTCTGACGATTGCACGCGGCACGATCGAGGCGGCCGACGCGCAGGAGAACCGCACGCTGAAGCGGCTGATCCGCCACGCGGTGATGGGACACCACGGCACGGCCGCGGCAACCGTCGAAGCGATGCCGATCACGCGCAGCTTCGACAAGCCGCGCCTCGGGCTGCTGGTGCGCACGGTGCTGCTGTCCGACTGGTCGGAGGACAACAAGCGGCGGCCGGCCGTCACGCTGTTCCTGCGCGATCCCGACCGCAAGCCGCAGGGCGCGCAGGAAATCATTCGCAAGCTGTTCGACCTGACGCCCGCCGAGACGTCGCTCGCGCTGTTGCTGACGAACGGGCTGACGCTCGAGGAGGCGGCGGAGGAATCGGGGATCAGCAAGAACACGGCGCGCACGCACCTGCGCGCGATCTTCTCGAAGACGGGCGTGACACGCCAGGCGACGCTCGTGCGGATTCTGCTCGGAAGTGTCGTGCCGCTCGGGTAAGCGACAACCGATGCCAACCCATCGGAACCGGCTGCATTCGTCTGGCGATACATCGACATCGGTCAACGCGTCGCGTGCCGGACGATAGCGGCGACGTCATGCAAAAGAGGCTCGCAACGTGCGAGCCTCTTGTTCGTTCAGCGGGGCCGACAGCGAATATTCAGCCGCCCGCGATGCATGGGCGATGCCCCCGGCGTTCACGAGCCGCGCGTCGACCGATCCGCCCATGCCGACAACGCAGGCCACTGCGCACAGCCGCGCCGGATGAACCCAACGCCCGTGCGGATCACGAGCGCGCCGATCGCGAGCGCGGCCAGATCGTCGAGCCGACCGAAGCCGATCAGCGCCGCGCTCATCGCGAGCGCCGCCAGCAGCGACGACAGCGCATCGGTCCGGACATGCCAGCCGCTCGCCTCGAGCAGCGCGGAGCCCGTCTCGCGTGCCTTGCGCAGCATCCAGTGCGACAGCGCGGCCTTGCCGGCAAGCGTCACGGCGACGAGCGCGAGCGTCGTCGCGCCCGGCTGCACGACGGGCGGCGTCGCGAACCGGTTCGTTGCGTGCCAGATCATTTGCGCGCCGGTCGCAACGAGCAATGCGCCGAGGCCCGCGAGCGCGAGCGGTTCGTAGGTCGGGCGCCGTTCCGGCGGCAGGCGCGCGTCGAGCCGGCACGCGACGAGGATCAGCGCATCGGCCGCGAGATCGATTGCCGCATGCGCGACGTCCGCCAGCAGGCCTGACGAATGCGCGGACCCGGCCGCGACCGTCTCGACGGCGAGCAGCAACAGGTTGATCGCGAGGCTGATGGCGAGGGCGCGGGACGTGGCCGCATAAACGTGGGGCGTGGCGCGCGACGTGCGCTGCATGGCGGATTCGTCTGTCGATAGCGTGGGTCAGACCCGAACGCTACCGGTCGACGGTGGCAGATCGGTGACAGGCGCAGGACGCCGCCCGGCCGGTCAGCGCTGCCCGTCTGCCGACGGCAGCAGCGCGGCGAAGCGATCCGCGAGCGTCGGGCGCGACCGCGCGGGCCAGATCGCACTGAGTTCGAACAGCGGCAGCGCGCCGCCGTCGCGGATGGTGCTGTAGGCGACGCCTTCGAACGCGAACGTGTGGATCGAATGCGGCAGCAGCGACACGCCGCATCCGGCGGCGACGCACGAGATCACGGTCAGCGTGCGGTTCACGTCGAGCACGATGTCGACCGGGTGCCCGGCTTGCCGGAATGCACTCAGGATGCCTGCGCGGATCAGCGGCAACTGGTCGTGCGGAAACCACACGAGGCCGGTGCCGGCGAGATCCTGCAGCGTGACCGTGCCGTCGGGCTGGCGCCGGAAATCGTTCGGCAGCACGGCGACGAGCGGGTCGCGCCGGATCAGCTTCTCGCGCATCCGGCCGTTGACGGGGACCGGCGTATGCAGCAGGCCAATATCGATCTCGCCGCGCTCGAGTGCGATCGCCTGCTCGGCATTGCTCATTTCGCGCATCACGAGTTCGACGTCGGGCGTGGTTGCGCGCAGCGCGCGGATCGTGCGCGGCAGCGTGTCGAACAGCGCGGCGCTGACGAACCCGATCGTCAGGCGCCCGGCGCGCTGCGCGCCGATTTCGCCGGCCCGGTGCGCGGCCGCGTCGAGGCGTGCGAGGCTCAGGCGCAGGTCGTCGACCATCGCGAGGCCGGCGGCGGTCAGCGTGGCGCCGCGCCGCGAACGGTCGAACAGCCGGACGCCCAACTCCTTCTCCATCCGGTTCAGGGCCTGGCTGAGCGCCGGCTGCGCAATCCCGAGCTCGTTGGCCGCGCGCGTGAAGCTGCCCGTATCGACGATCGCGAGGAAGTAGCGAACGTGCCTGATTTCCATAAGCTGGCGTTATGAATAATTATTCAAAACATAGTAGCGAATTATCTCCACGCTTCATAGGATGCTCATCGGGCCACAACATCCGGCGCCCGGCGACGGCATGACGACACGAGGAGACCTGCATTGAACTGGACCCGCGAGCTATCGACGACCGAACGGCGCACGTTGCGCGGCTGCTTTGCCGGCTGGGCACTGGACGGTCTCGACACGCAGATGTTCAGTCTCGTGATCCCCGCGTTGCTCACGACCTGGGGCATCGGCAAGGGGCAGGCCGGGCTGATCGGCGGCGCGACGCTCGTGGCGGGCGCGCTCGGCGGGTTGCTGGCCGGCGTGATCGCCGACCGCTACGGGCGCGTGCGGGCGCTGCAGATCACCGTGTGCTGGTTCTCGCTGTTCACGTTCCTGAGCGCGTTCGCGCAGAACTTCGAACAGTTGCTGGTGCTGAAGGCGCTGCAGGGGCTCGGGTTCGGCGGCGAGTGGACGGCCGGCGCGGTGCTGCTCGCCGAAACGGTCGGCGCGCGCCATCGCGGCAAGGCGATGGGCATCGTGCAGAGTGCATGGGGCTTCGGCTGGGGCGGCGCGGTGTTGCTGTACATGCTGGTGTTTGCGTGGCTGCCGGCCGAATGGGCGTGGCGCGTGCTGTTCGCGATCGGCGCGCTGCCCGCGCTGCTGGTGCTGTATATCCGCCGCGCGATTCCGGAGCCGCCGCGGGCGACGCCGGTCGACGCATCGGCGCAGGCAACGGCGAGCGGTGACGAAGGGCCGACGATCGGCATCTTCGACCGCTCCGTGGTGCGCGCGACGGTGGTCGGCGGGCTGATCGGCGTCGGCGCGCACGGCGGCTATCACGCGATCACGATCTGGCTGCCGACCTACCTGAAGACCGAGCGGCACCTGTCGGTGCTCGGCACCGGCGCGTATCTCGCGGTCGTGATCGTCGCGTTCATCTGCGGTTGCTTCCTCAGCGCGTACCTGCAGGACAAGATCGGCCGCCGCCGCAACGTGATGCTGTTCGCCGCGTGCTGCGCGGTGATGGTGAACCTGTACGTGTTCCTGCCGTTGAACGATGTCGCGATGCTGCTGCTCGGTTTTCCGCTCGGCCTGTTCTCGGCCGGCATCCCGGCGACGCTCGGCACGCTCTTCAACGAGCTTTACCCGCGCAACGTGCGCGGCCGCGGCGTCGGCTTTTGCTACAACTTCGGCCGCATCGCGTCGGCCGGCTTCCCGGTGCTGGTCGGGCGGATGGGCGAGTCGTTGCCGCTCGGCACGGCACTCGGCATCGACGCGGGCATCGCGTACGGGCTGGTCGTGATCGCGGTGTGGTTCCTGCCCGAAACGCGCAGCCAGCGGCTGTCCGGTGCGGCGCCGGGCGGCGAGGCGGATGCCGAAAGCCAGCCGCGCGCCGAGGCGTCGCTGTAGGGCTCGCCGCCGCCCGTCATCGAATCGCCCGGCGCAGCGGCCGGGCGCCTCTTGCAGACTCGTCATGGATCGTCTCGTGAATCACCTCGCCGAACCGGTTCCGGCCGCGCCGTCAGTGGACGCGTGGTACGCAGGGAACCCCGCCGTGGCCGCCGTCGATGCGCATGCGCACGTGTTCGCGCGCGGCCTGCCGCTAGCGCCCGTGATCCGGCATGCGCCCGACTACGACGCGTCGCTCGACGCGTACGTCGCGCACCTCGCCGCACATGGCATCACGCACGCGGTGCTGGTGCAGCCGAGCTTCCTCGGCACCGACAACACCTACTTCGTCGACGTGCTGCGCCGTTACCCGCAGCGCTTTCGCGGCGTCGCGATGGTCGATCCGGCGATTTCCGACAGCGAGCTCGACGCGCTCGACCGGGCAGGCGTGGTCGGGATGCGGCTGAACCTCGTCGGGCTGCCGATCCCGGACTTCGGCGCGCCCGTCTGGCGCGCGCTGTTCGCCCGCATCAACGCGCTCGGCTGGCATGTCGAGATCCATCGCGGCATCGAGGATCTGCATGCGATCACCGCGCCGCTGCTCGCGCAGTCGTGCACGCTGGTGATCGACCATTTCGGCCGCCCGTCGCCCACGCTCGGCGAGCGCGCGCCCAGCTTCCGACGCCTGCTGTTGCTCGCGGATACCGGCCGCGTCTGGGTCAAGCTGTCGGCCGCGTATCGCAACAGCGTGGCCGGCGACGGCGCGATCGACGCGTTCGGTGCCGCGCGGGCGCTGCGCACCGCGTTCACGGCCGAGCGGCTGGTGTGGGGCAGCGACTGGCCGCACACGCAGCATCGCGAGCGCGTCGATTTCGATGGCGCGTATGCGGCGCTCGCGCGCTGGCTGCCCGACCCCGGCGAGCGCATGCGCGTGCTGCGCGATGCGCCGAGAACCCTGTTTCGTTTCGACCAATGAGGCTCCGCATGTCCGATCACACCGCACTTCGTCGCGCCGGGTTCCGGCGCAGCATCGCCGCCCGCCAGGGGCTGCTCGTCGCCGGCACGTTCAATGCGCTCAGCGCGCGGGTCGCGGCCGATCTCGGCTTCGGCGCGCTGTACCTGAGCGGCGCCGGCGTCACCAACATGTCGCTCGGTTTGCCCGATCTCGGTTTCGTCGGGCTCGGCGAGCTGGCCGAGCACACCGCACGCGTGCGCGATGCGGTCGAGCTGCCGCTGATGGTCGATGCCGATACGGGTTTCGGCAATGCGCTGAACGTGCTGCACACGGTGCGCACGCTCGAACGCAGCGGCGCCGACGCGATCCAGCTCGAGGATCAGGTGCTGCCGAAGAAATGCGGCCATTTCGCGGGCAAGGAAGTGATTCCGGCCGGCGAGATGGTGGGCAAGCTGAAGGCGGCCGTCGACGCACGCGTGGATCCGAACCTGCTGATCGTCGCGCGTACCGATGCGGCCGCGGTCCACGGCATCGACGACGCGATCGAGCGCGCGCACCGTTACGCGGAAGCGGGCGCCGACGTGCTGTTCATCGAGGCAATGGATACGGCGGAGGACGTCGAGCGGCTGCCGGCGCTGTTCGACACGCCGCAGCTCATCAACATCGTGATCGGCGGCAAGACGCCGACGCGCTCGCGCGACGACCTGGCGCGCCTCGGCTACGGCGTGGTGCTGTACGCGAACGCGGCGCTGCAGGGTGCGGTGCACGGGATGCAGGCCGCGCTGACGGTGCTGCGCGATACGGGCCGGCTCGACGAGGATCCCGCGCTCGTCGCGCCGTTCGCCGAACGGCAGCGGCTCGTCGACAAGGCGCGCTTCGACGCGCTCGATGCCCGCTACGGGGCCGATCGCGCATAAGCGCGCCGGCACACGGGCGGCAAGGACGGCCGCCCGGCATGACCATGCCAGGACAGGACAGGAGACAACCCGTGGCAATTTCCCCTACCGGAGCGGCCGGCGAGCCGCCGCGTATCGGTTCGATCGTCGGCGGCCTGGCCGGCAACCTGATCGAGTGGTACGACTTTCTCGCGTACAGCATCTTCTCGATCTACTTCGCGCCGGCGTTCTTTCCGGCGGACCGGCCGACCGTGCAGTTGATGAACACCGCGGCGATCGCGGCGGTCGGATACGTCGCGCGGCCGGCGGGGAGCTGGCTCGTCGGCCTCTATGCGGACCGGCGCGGGCGCAAGGCCGCACTGACGAAATCGGTGCTGGCGATGTGCGCGGGATCGATGCTGATCGCCGTCACGCCCGGCTACGCGACGATCGGCGTGCTCGCACCAGCGCTGCTCGTCGCCGCGCGGCTGCTGCAGGGGCTCAGCATGGGCGGCGAATACGGCACCAGCGCGACCTACCTGAGCGAGATCGCACCGCCGGACCGGCGCGGCTTCTACGTCGGCTTCCTGCAGGTGAGCGTGGTCGCCGGCCAGCTCGTCGCGCTCGGCCTGATGCTCGCGATGCAGCGGATCTTTGCCGGTACGCACGACCTCGAACGCTGGGGCTGGCGGATTCCGTTCTTCGTCGGCGGCGTGCTCGCGCTGTTCGCGCTCTACATGCGCCGCAACGTCGTCGAGAGCGACGCGTTCATCGCCAGCCGGGCGCGCGCGGCGAAGACGCGCATGACGGCCGACCTCGCGGCCCACTGGCGCGAGCTGCTGCTCGCGATCGGCATCACGGTCGGCGGCACCGTCGCGTTCTACACGTACACGGTCTACATGCAGAAGTACCTCGTCAATTCGGTCGGGCTGCACAAGGAAACGGCGACCTGGATCTGCACCGCCGCGCTGCTGCTGTACATGCCGCTGCAGCCGCTGTTCGGCCTCGTGTCGGATCGCGTCGGCCGCCGGCCGGTGCTGCTGTGGTTCGGAATCGGCGGCACGCTGCTGTCCGTGCCGATCTTCACGGCGCTCGGACACGTGCACGAGCCACTCGCCGCGTTCGCGCTGGTGTTCGCCGGGCTGGTCGTGCTGAGCGGCTTCACGTCGGTGCACATGCTGGTCAAGGCCGAGCTGTTTCCGCCGCAGATCCGCGCGCTGGCGGTCGGGCTGCCTTATGCGCTGACGACGGCGATCCTCGGCGGCACGACCGAATTCGTCGCGCTGCGGCTGAAGGCGAGCGGCAACGAGACGATGTTCTTCTGGTACGTCGCCGCGTGCGCGGCGATTTCGCTGCTCGTGTACTGGCGGATGCCGGAGACGCACCCGGCGAAGCGCGGACGCGCGTCACGGGCGGCAGTCGCCGCACCGGCCTCGCGCTGAACCGGTGCCGCCACGTTACTGCGCCCGTTGCGCCACGCGTGGCGCGGCGGGCGTCACGATGCGGGTCGCGATCGCTTCCGGCATGTCGTCCGGCCAGGACGCGGCGCATCGCATCCCGGGCGGCGGCGCCGGCAGGCCGCCCGGCATGACGGCTTCGTTGGCGTCGCGGCCGCAGCCGGGCAACCAGCCTGACACGCCGAGGCTCCAGATCAGGGTTGCAAAGAGGCGCATCGTCACGCTCCGGCGCCCGGACAGCGATAGACGCTGCCGGTCAGCGTGACGCCCGTCTGCCGCAGATAGCCGCCTTCGCTGCCGTCAAAACTCCCGCTCTGCACGCCGCGCTGTGTGAGCAGCACCACGACGTTGCCGCCGAGCGCGGCCGCGCGGTTCTTCAGGTCGTTGCGCGCGCCGGTCTCGAGCGTCGCGTCCGGGATGAAGCCGCCGGTCAGGAAGTTGCCGCGGCTGCCCGTCACGTCGCCGAGGTGACGGCAACTGCCGCCGGGGTCGCGCATGACGATGCGCACTTCGCGGCCGGCGGCGGAAGGCTCGAGTGGCGCGCACGCCGCCAGCGCGGCAGGAAGGAACAGCAGCCAGAGAGGTCTCATGTTTCCGCCGTAGCGAATGCGCGTGATCGCGCGACAGCGCCACTTTAGGGACGCCGCCGCGTCCGCACATCGGGCGAAGGTCGTGTGCTCGGGCCGGAAAGGATGCGACCAAAGTCGCAGACGGTGCATATCGCCCGGGCCGGTGCGCGACGCTGGAATGCGGCGTGTTGCCGACGTCGCCGGCAGCGGATGTCAGGGCTTCGGCGCCATCAGTCCTTCGCGCCACGCGAGCGCGACGGCCTGCGTGCGGTCGGACAGATGCAGCTTCGACATCACGTTGCCGAGATGCGTCTTCACGGTCTTTTCCGTAATGCCGAGCGTCGCGGCGATGCGCGCATTGCTGCCGCCTTCGGCCAGGCAGCGCAGCACCTCCAGTTCGCGCGCGGTCAGCGCGGCGAACGGGCTGCGCGGCGGCTTGCGCCACGCGCCGATCATGCGCTGCGCGATGCCGGGGTGCAGTGTGGGTTCGCCGTGGACGGCCGCATGGATCGCCTGCAGCAGACGCTCGCCGCGCATCGATTTCAGCAGGAACGAATCGGCGCCGGCGTCGATCGCGGCGAGCGCGAGCGCATCGTCGTCCGACGAAGTCAGCACCATGATGTGCGTATCGGCGCTGGCCGCCCGGATCGCACGAATCACGGCCGGCACGCCGGTGTGCCCCATGCCGGGCATCATCAGGTCGAGCAGCAGCACGTCGGGACGATGCGTGCGTACCTGCTCGATCGTCGACGCGCCGTCGTCCGTTTCCGCGACGATCTCGAATGACGCATCGAGCCGCAACAGCCCGCGGATGCCTTCGCGCACGACCGCGTGGTCGTCGGCAATCAGGATGGTGGTCATGCCGTCTCCATCGGATTGAAATGGACGGTCACGCGTGTGCCGTCCGCGCCCGACGCGATGTCGAGCATGCCGCCGGGTAGCGCATCGGCGCGCCAGCGCAGGTTGCCGAGCCCCATGCCAGTCGGCACGGCAGCCGGGTCGAAGCCGCTGCCGTCGTCGCGCACGACCCAGCGCCAGCGCGACGACGCTGCGCCGGAGGGCGCACGCACGGCGTCGCCCGGTTCGCACGCGATGTCGATACGACGGCAGCCGCTATGGCGCAACGCATTCGCGGCAGCCTCATGGGTGATCATCAGCAGTTCGTGCGCGGCCGACGGGTGAGCGTCGAGCGCGTGCGCTGCACGTTCCGGCAGATCGAGCGACCATTCGATGCCCGAGCCGGCCAGCAGGTCGTGCACCGCCTGCGAAACGGCCGCGCGCAGGCCGTCCTCGGCGATCGCGGGCAGGCTGAAGCCGGTCACCACGTTGTCGAGATCCTGCTGAAGATGATCGGCCAGACGCCGCGCCGCGCCGACCGTCGGCAACAGGTCGGGGTGGCGCTGCGCCTCGTACGCCAGCTCGGTCAGCTTGAGGCCGAGCACGAAGCTGCGCTGCTTCGCGGTGTCGTGCAGGTCGCGCGCGATCCGCGTGCGCTCGACCGACACCGCAAGCGCCTTCTGCATCCCGAATGCCCGCGCGAGCGCATCGGCCATCCGGTTGAAATGCGCGGCCAGTTCGCCGAGCTCGTCGCGAGACGCATCGGCGATCCGTGCCGAAAGGTCGCCGGCCGCCCAGCGATCGGCGGCGGCCGTCATCCGCCGCACGCGCCGCACCAGCAACCAGACCAGCAGCCCGGCGAAGCTCGCGCCCATCGCGCCGAGATACAGCAGAGTGCGTATCAGGTCGTACGCCGACGCATCGTCCGCGATCTCGTAGTGCAGTTGCCAGCCCGGCCAGTAATGGACGCCGATCCGCGCGATGGCGCCGCCCGCCAGCGCGACGGGCGTGACGATGGCCCAGTCGCCGTCGCGGCGCAGCATCGTGTCGGGCGCGGCCGGATCGGCCGGGGCCGTTGCGAACGCGTCGGACAGTAGCGGCGACGCAGCCGGCGCGGTCGCGCATCCGGCGCCATCCGGTCGCGCAATGCGCACCTGCAGCCGCCCGGCACCGAAGAAACCCATCATCGGCGCGAAATCCATCACGTCACGCGCGCCGACCCGCGCGATCTGCCAGAACAGTGCGTCGGCCGCCGCACGGCACGCAACCGGGTCGCGCCAGTCGACGGCGCCGGTCGCGGCGGCCAGCGCAGGGCGGTCGAGGTTGCCGAGAAACCGGCGGATATCGCTTTCGGCATGCGCGCGCCACAGCACGCTCGTCAGCAGCGACGACAGCACCATCGCCACGAACCCCACGACGATGAAGGTCGGCACGAGCTTGACGAACAAGCCACGGAAGCCGATCCGGAATGTGCGCAACGCGGACTCCTCGTTGTTCTGTTTGCTTGACGGACGCACCGGATGAATGCCGACGACACGGCAACGCAGCGCAACCGGCTTTCAATTGCGCCATGTTGACGGTTTTCGGAGGCGGTTGCTGGGGCGTTTTGCCGGAGGGTGGAGGGACGCCCGCAATGGACTCAATAGCGGTGCGGCCCCTTCACCAGCAGTCCGTCGGGTTTCCACCGTCCGGTGTCGAGTGTCGCCAGAAGCATCGTGCGCGCGGGCGGCCCCTCAGGGTCGTTGTAATGAACGGTGCGTTGCCTGATCCCCGTGATGACGATCACGTGACCGATTTCAGGCTGGCCAGGCCTGTCCAGGAAATGCCCCGCGGCCCAGATCGGACCGAAGTCCTCCAGGACCGCGGCCAGCCACTCGGGCGTAATGACCGTGGGCTGATTGAGCGCCACGAGTCCTTCGGCTGCGCATAAGTCAGGGATCCTCGACGGGGGAAGCCCCTGGTCTGCCTGCCATAGCGTCGGCATGCCCAGACGCGGCCCGGGGCGGTGGAAGTACGACACCATGCACGCCGCCGCATACCAGCATGCGTTGTTCAGTGCTTTGGATCCTGATTTGGTCTTCTTTACACCGCGCTGATCGACCATCGGCACGTTCAATCTGAAGTCCACCATTTCGGGTCTCCAGGCAGGAGTGATCCATAAGCGTATGAACAATCGGGCACGACGACAACCAGCGTGACGGGCAATCCACACGCCAATCTCGACATTATAGAAATAATGTCAAATTACATGGCTCGATGAATTGAAAATTTAACGGTTTACGTTATATTATTGACTAAATCATCGATCCAACCTCGCCATGTCCGATCTCGCTGCCGACGAATCCCGCCTGACCGCCGAAATCGAGCGCCTCAAGGCCGAATTCCCGAAAACCCGCGAGCTGTATCGCGAAGCCTGCGCGCTGCTGTTCTTCCGCTTCGGCATCACGCCCACAGCGAACCGTCTGTACCAGCTCGTCCGCAAGGGCAGCATGAGCACGCCGACGGCCGTCCTCGGCGAGTTCTGGGCAGCGTTGCGGGAGAAGAGTCGCGTCCGCATCGAGCATCCCGACTTGCCGGCCGATCTGCAGGCGGCCGCCGGGGAGCTGGTGGCGGCGCTATGGAATCGGTCGAGCGCCGACGCGGCCGCCGCGCTCGATGCCTTGCGCGCAGAGGTCGAAGCCGAGCGGGTGGCGGCGCAGGCGGAAGTGGCGGCGCTGCAGGCCGAACTGGCCCGCACCGAAACCGCATTGGAGCAACGCACGGCTGCGCTGCTGGCCGCGCAGGTGCGCATTCAGGAGCTGGAGCAGGCGAGGGCGGCAGACGACGCATCGCGGCAGGCGCTGCAAGCCGATATCGAACGCCTTACGGCCGACAACGCGGAAGGCGACCGGGCACTCGCGCAGGCACGCGCGGATTTCACCACCCAGCTTGACCGGCTGCGCGACGACGCCGGCCGGGCCGAGGAGCGCCTGCGTGCTTCGGAGAAGCGGGCGCTTCAGGAAATCGATCGTGAGCGGCTCGCGGCCGCTCGGCTGCAAAAGGAACTCGATGCGTCGGCATCCCGCACGGAGCAGCGCGATGCGCAGCAGCGCAAGGACGTGGCTGCACTGCAGGCGCAACTCGGCGACGCGCTGCATCGATGCGGCATGCTCCAGGGGCAGCTCGACGGCGCGCAGGCGACCGATGTGGCGCGCAGCAAGGAACTCGATGCGCTGCGACGAGAAATGACGGTGCTCGCGCGTCGGGCGCCGTTGCGGGGCGCCAAGGCTGCGCCCGCCGCGCAACGGGATGAGCGGAGGGCGCGCACGCGCAAGCGCGCCGACGAAGCGCCGCGCTGACGGCGAAACCGCGCGCGCGTCAGCCGATGGTGACGCACGCGTGAAGCCCGTAAGCGAGCAAGTGGGTAAGCCAGCAGCGATACCGCTACCCCCCCGACCGCTCGCCCACCCACCGATACAAATCAACTCGACACATACCGTGACGGCAGCGCCGGCGCATCCGCCGGAATCGTGACGAGCGACGTGTTCAGCCAACCCTGCGGCGAGCCATTCGACTGCGCATACGCGCCGACGTACGGCATCATCCGCGTCGTCTGGTAGACCTGCGGCGTCCACCCCGCGGGCGCCAGGAAGATCGACGTCGCGCGCTTCTCGCTATACGCGGACGCCCCGTACGTCGAGATGTTCCACAGCGTCTGCTGATACGTCGCATAGTCGGCGTTGTGCCGCGACCCACCGGCCTGCCAGCCTTCGAGCTGGATGAACGTGTTGTACGTGCCGGCGCCCGCGAGCAGGTTGTTCACCGTGCGCCCGTACAGGAACGACAGGATCAGCCCGCAGTTCGCCGGCGCGAAGTCGCTGCCGACGCTCAGGTAATAGCGGCCGGTCGTGTTCAGGACCGACGCGTAATGCGAGTTGCCGATATCGGTCGACGTCGTCAGCCCGCTCGCGCCCATGAAGCTGTCGAACGCCTGCATCGTGACGCCCGCCGGCAGGTCGGTCGTCGCGCTGATCGCGACGATATGCGAGCCGGCCGCCAGCAGCGTCAGGAACGCGGACAGCGTGCCCGCGTTCCAGTTGCCCTGCGCATCGACGAACGGAAACGCGCGATACCCCGTCAGCGCGAACACCGCCGGATCGGTGCCGGCCTGCCACGCGATCTGCGGCACCCACATCGTGAGCGGGCCGGCGTTCGATGCGCCGGACACGTACTGGTTCAGCGCATCGATGAGCTGCGCATCGGCTGCGGGCAGCACGCCATACGCGGCGCCGTTTTGCCAGCGCTGCACCCATTGGGCGACGAAGCCCGCGAGCTGGCCGCCGGTGAAGTCGGCGGGCGGTACGTAGCCGAGCGGGCCCGTGCTTTGGTATGCGGACTGGATTGCCGCAGCCGTACGCACGTTGCTGCCGAACATGCTGTTCGCGAAATCCTGACAGTTGTTGGCCGGCGGCGTCGCGAGCTGCGAGAGCGGGACGACCCACGCGCCGTTCGCGGTCGCGACACCGCGATACAGCGTGAGATTCGCGACCGAATCGTGACCGGGAAACGTGGTGGCGTCGGCGCCCGACACGTAGCCGGCCGACGGCGTGACGCTTACGGTGGTCGGTTGCGACCCGAACGGATGCGTGTACGCGATCGCAAACGACGCGTCGCCGCCGGCAAGGCTGAACGATCCCGTGCAATCGCCCCAGCTGTTCGACGCGCTGACGGCGGTCGATTGCCCGGTCGAAATCTGCGCTTGCGACGCCTGCGGCAGCGAGCCGCTCTGGCTGGCCGCATTACCGTACGCGAGTGCCGTCGACGGGATCGCATTGACGACGTTGATCGTGATCGAGCGGTCGGCGATCCCGTAGTTGCGCGTGGATGCATCCGCGGCGCCGGCGGCGGCGAATGACGATGCGGACGTCGGGTTGCCGTCGCCGCCACAGGCGGCCAATGTGCCGACGAGCGGCGACAGGGTCAGCGCGGCGCCGCGCTGGATGAAGCGCCGGCGGTTCGGCGCGGACGGGCGTTCGGGTTTCGAAGCGGTCATGGGCGTTCCTGGTCACGGGTTCGGGAGGCGGCAACGACGATCCGGCGCATTGCACACGTGTGCAATGCCGGCCGAAATGCATCGATTGCCGGCATGTGCGCCGCGCGTATTTATGCGGGAGATCGATGAAACGCCCGCGACGAAACCGAGTCGCGCGTGTGACGCCGTGCACCCGCCAGGGCGGGAGAGGAGCGAGGCATGCCGGCGCAACGTTTGGGCGCCCGGCGGGGATCGGGTAAAGTGCCGCTCAACCTACCGGATCGACGTTACTAGACGACCGGTCTAATCGTTGCTACCATACGCCATCATGAATGCATCTTCAGGCGCGGAAGTCCGCCAGCACATCCTGAACATCGCCAAGCCGATCATGCTCCACAAGGGGTTTTCGGCGGTCGGTCTGAACGAGATTCTCGCTGCGGCGGGCATCCCGAAGGGCTCGTTCTACCATTACTTCGGCTCGAAAGAGGCATTCGGCGAAGCGCTGCTCGAATCGTATTTCGACGGCTATCTCGCGCATCTCGACAACCTGCTCAAGCATCAGGCCGGCACGGGCGCCGAGCGCCTGATGACGTACTGGAGCAACTGGCTGCACACGCAATGCGCGGACGATCCGGAAGGCAAGTGCCTCGCGGTGAAGCTCGGCGCGGAAGTATCGGACCTGTCGGAAGCGATGCGCGCGGTGCTGCGGCACGGCACGAGCCAGATCATCGAGCGGCTCGCGGGGGGCATCGAGGCCGGGCTGGCCGACGGCTCGCTGAGCGCGGTCGCCGATCCGTCGCATACGGCCGCGATCCTCTACGAGCTGTGGCTGGGCGCGACGCTGCTGGAAAAGATTCACCGCAACCGCAAGCCCCTCGAACGGGCGATGGTCGAAACGCGGCGCATGCTGAACCTGCCGCCGCTCGAGCCGAGCGGAGCGCAGGCGTAACCCGGGCGCGCATCGGCGCGCCTTGTTTTTACCCTTTTTCTAGACGACTGGTCTACTCAATACGCATGACGAACGTGCCACGCCGCGTTACGCTGTCCCGATTGTTTCAACCGCACGCATGCAGACGCGACGGCCTGAGCGCCGCCGCCGCATGCGCGCGTCTCCTGCTGGTCCATCCCTGATCCGATCGTGCCCACGAAGCACGTCCATTCCTGTTGACGGAGGCTTACATGCCGCAAAGCAAGACCGCAAACCGCCAGATCATCCTGAATTCGCGCCCGGTCGGCGCGCCGACGCCGGGCAACTTCCGTACCGAATCCGGCGACGTGCCGACGCCGGGCGCCGGCCAGGTGCTGCTGCGCACGGTCTGGTTGTCGCTCGACCCGTACATGCGCGGCCGGATGAGCGACGCGCCGTCCTATGCCGCGCCGGCCGAACTCGGTCAGCCGATGGTCGGCGGCACGGTCAGCCAGGTCGTTTCGTCGAACCTGCCCGCGTTCCGCGCAGGCGACCTCGTGGTCGCGGGTGCGGGCTGGCAGGACTATGCATTGTCCGACGGCCGCGACCTGATTCCGCTCGGGCGCGACTTCGCGCATCCGTCGTACGCGCTCGGCGTACTCGGCATGCCGGGCTTCACCGCCTATACGGGGCTGCTGAAGATCGGCGAGCCGAAGGCCGGTGAAACGGTGGTCGTCGCGGCGGCCAGCGGTGCGGTCGGCGCGGTAGTCGGCCAGATCGCCAAGCTGAAGGGCTGCCGCGTGGTCGGCGTCGCGGGCGGCGCCGACAAGTGCGCGTACGTGACCGATACGCTCGGTTTCGACGCGTGCGTCGACCATCGCGATCCGGCGTTCGCCGAGAAGCTGAAGGACGCGTGCCCGAACGGCATCGACGTCTATTTCGAGAACGTCGGCGGGGCCGTGTTCGACGCGGTGTGGCCGCTGCTCAACGACCATGCGCGCGTGCCGGTATGCGGAATCATCGCGCACTACAACGACGCGGCCTACGACGACAAGGCCGTATCGACCGGCCGCGACCGTGTGCCGGCACTGATGGGCACGATCCTGCGCAAGCGCATCCGGATGCAGGGTTTCATCATCCTGGATCACTATGCAACCGGCTATGCGCCGTTCATGAAGGAAATGAGCGAATGGGTCGCGCAGGGCAAGGTGAAGACGCTCGAGGACGTCGTCCCCGATCTCGCCGATGCGCCTGAAGCGCTGATCGGCTTGCTCGCCGGCAAGAACTTCGGCAAGGTCGTCGTGCGCGTGGGTCCGGACGAACTGGCCTGACACGACGGTACCGGCCTGCAGTAATAAACGGTCGCCCGCCGGCGTTACCTGAAGTGCATGACGCCAGCGGGCGGCTTTCCCGATTCCGTTTCGATAGGAGTGACAAGATGGCGCTTCACGTGATTGCTTCCCTGTTCGTGAAACCCGAACACGCGGAGGCTGCCGAAGCCGAACTGCGCAGCATGGTCGCGAAGTCGCGCACCGAACCGGGCAACCGGCGCTACGACCTGTTCCGCGAGCAGGACGGTTCGCCGAACCTGCACCTGTACGAGATCTACGACGACCAGGCCGCCTTCGACGCGCACCTCGCGAGCCCGTATTTCGGTGAATTCCGTACGAAGTCGGCCGACTGGTTCACCGCGCCGCCGGTCATCAAGGTGCTGTCGGGCATCGACGTCGCCGAGTAACCACGCAGCACCACCGTTGCGGCTCGCACCCACCCGGGCCGCACGGCACCCGCCGCACGGCCCGCGGCGGCGATGACAACACCACGCGGCGCGCCGTTCGCGCCACCTCCCCAATACACCGGCCCCGGAGGCTGAATGATCACCCTCAACATCAACGGCGAAACCCGCTCGGTCGACGCCCCTGACGACATGCCCTTGCTCTGGGTGCTGCGCGACGTCGTCGGCCTCACCGGCACGAAATTCGGCTGCGGGATCGCCCAGTGCGGCGCGTGTACCGTGCATCTCGACGGCGTCGCCGCGCGCTCGTGCGTGCTGCCGGTCGCGGCCGTCGCGGGCCGCAAGATCACGACGATCGAAGCCGTCGGCGCGACGCCCGCCGGCCACAAGGTCCAGCAGGCGTGGCGCGAGCTCGACGTCGTCCAGTGCGGCTATTGCCAGTCGGGGCAGGTGATGGCCGCCACCGCGCTGATCGCATCGAACCCGAACCCGAGCGACGCCGACATCGACGCGGCGATGGCCGGCAATATCTGCCGCTGCGGCACGTACAACCGGATTCGCGCGGCCGTGAAGCAAGCCGCCAAGGAGGCCTGACATGTCGCGAGGACTGATCGAAGCAGGTCGGGCCGGCGCGGGCGTGTCGCGCCGTTCGTTCCTCAAGCTCGGCATGTCGCTGGGCGCAGCGGCGGGCGGTGGCCTGCTGCTCGGTTTCAGCCTGCCGGCCGCGGGCGACGATGCGCGCCGTTCGGTGATCGGCGGTGACGGCGATGAAACCGCGCGCGCTGGCGTGTTCGCGCCGAACGCGTTCGTGCAGATCGACCGCGCCGGCAAGGTCACGCTGGTGATGCCGAAGGTCGAGATGGGGCAGGGCGTCTATACATCGATTCCAATGCTGGTCGCGGAAGAACTCGAAGTGCCGCTGTCGAGCGTGACGCTCGACCATGCGCCGCCGAACGAGAAGCTGTTCCTCGATCCGCTGCTCGGCGGCCAGCTCACCGGCGGCTCGACGTCGATTCGCTACGCGTGGGAACCGCTGCGCCGTGCAGGTGCGACCGCACGCACGCTGCTGGTCGCGGCCGCCGCGAAGCAATGGCATGTCGATCCGGCATCCTGTCGCGCCGCGAACGGCGAAGTGCAGCATCCGCCTAGCGGCCGGCGCGCGTCGTACGGCCAGCTCGCCGATGCGGCGGCCAAGCTGCCGGTGCCGAAGGATGTCGCGCTGAAGAAGCCGGCGGATTTCAAGCTGATCGGCACGCCCGCGAAGCGGCTCGATTCGCCGGAAAAGGTCGACGGCACGGCCCAGTTCGGGCTCGACGTGCGCCTGCCCGGCATGCTGTACGCGGTGATCGTGAACAGCCCGGTGTTCGGCGGCACGGTCGCGAGCGTCGACGATGCGGCCGCGAAGAAGATCCCCGGCGTGCGCCAGGTCGTGCGCGTCGACAACGCGGTGGCGGTGGTCGGCGATCACACGTGGGCCGCGAAGCGCGGCGCATCGGCGCTGGTCGTGAAGTGGAATGAAGGCGCGGACGCGAAGGTCTCGACGAAGGATCTTTTCGCGGATCTCGCGCATGCGGCGGCGAACGGCAAGGGCGCGGTCGCACGCAAGGACGGCGACGTCGACAAGGCATTCGCGAATGCGAAGACGCGCGTCGATGCCGTTTATGAACAACCGTTGCTTGCCCACGCGACGATGGAACCGGTGAATTGCACGGTACACGTGCGCGGCGACGGCTGCGAGATCTGGGTCGGCACGCAGGTGCCGACGCGGGCGCGCGATACCGTGCAGCAGCTCACGGGCCTCGCGCCCGAGAAGATCGTCGTGCACAACCACTTGCTCGGCGGCGGCTTCGGCCGGCGGCTCGAGACCGACATGATCGGCCAGGCCGTGAAGATCGGCAAACAGGTCAACGCACCGGTGAAGGTGGTCTGGACGCGCGAGGAAGACGTGCAGCACGACATGTACCGGCCGTGCTACTACGACAGGATCTCGGCCGGCCTCGACGCGAACGGCAAGCCGGTGGCGTGGCAGCACCGGATCGTCGGCTCGTCGATCATCGCGCGCTTCGCGCCGCCGGCGTTCCAGCACGGCGTCGATCCCGATGCGGTCGAGGTTGCCGCCGAGCTGCCGTACGACCTGCCGAACCAGCTGGTCGACTACGTACGACAGGAGCCGCGCCACATCCCGACCGCGTTCTGGCGCGGCGTCGGCCCGACGCGCGGCACGTTCGTGGTCGAGAGCTTCATCGACGAACTGGCCGCGCAGACCAAGACCGACCCGGTGCAATACCGCCGCGCGCTGCTCGACAAGACACCGCGCGCGCGCAACGTGCTCGACGTCGCAACGAAGGCGGCCGGCTGGGGCGGCCCGGCGCTGCCGAAGGGGCAAGGGCGCGGCGTCTCGGTGATGCACGCGTTCGGCAGCTTCTTCTCGATCGTCGTCGACGTCGCGGTGGATAACGGCGAGGTGCAGGTGAAGCGTGTCGTGTGTGCGGTCGATTGCGGTATGGTCGTCAACCCGAACACGATCGAGGCACAGGTGCAGGGCGGCATCATCTTCGGGATCACGGGTGCGCTGTATGGCGAGATCACGATCGAGGACGGCCGCGTCGTGCAGAGCAACTTCAACGACTACCGGATGCTGCGGATCAACGAGACGCCGCCGATCGAGGTCCATCTCGTGAAAAGCGGTGAAGCGCCGGGCGGGATCGGCGAGCCGGGCACGGCCGCGACGGCCGCGGCGGTATCGAACGCGATCTTCGCGGCGACCGGCAAGCGGCTGCGCAAGCTGCCGGTCGGCGACCAGCTGAAGACGGCGTAAGGGGAGGACACAAGAGATGCGAAATCTGACCCTGACCCGTGCTGCTCACGCCCTTCGTGCGTCGCTGATCGCCATCGGCACGCTCTGCGCGCTGGGCACCGCCGCCACCGCACCGGCCGCCACGCCCGACAGCGCGCTCGTCGCGCGCGGCGCGTATCTCGCGAAAGCGGGCGACTGCGTCGCGTGCCACACCGCGCCGCGCGGCACGCCGTTCGCGGGTGGCCTGAAGATGGTCACGCCGATGGGCGCGATCTACACGACCAACATCACGCCCGATCCGGACACAGGCATCGGCGGCTATACCGAGGCCGAATTCGCCGGCGCGCTGCGCAAGGGCGTCGCGAAGGACGGTCACAACCTGTATCCGGCGATGCCGTACCCGTCGTACGCGAAGCTGAAGGACGACGACGTGAAGGCGCTGTACGCGTACTTCATGCACGGCGTCGAACCGGTGAAGCAGGCGAACCGGCCGTCCGACATCCCGTGGCCGCTCAACATGCGCTGGCCGCTCGCGTTGTGGAACATGGTGTTCCTCGACACGACGCCTTATGCCGACAAACCGTCCAAGGACGCGATGTGGAACCGCGGCGCGTATCTCGTGCAGGGGCTCGGGCACTGCGGGTCGTGCCACACGCCGCGCGGTGTCGGCTTCCAGGAGAAGGCGCTCGACGAAGGCGGCGCGGCATTCCTGTCGGGCGCGCCGATCGACAACTGGTTCGCGTCGAACCTGACCGGCGAGCCCAACACGGGGCTCGGCCGCTGGAACGAGGCCGAGGTCGCGCAGTTCCTGAAGACCGGCGCGAACCGCCATGCGACCGCGTTCGGCTCGATGGTCAGCGTGATCAACCACAGCACGCAGGCGCTCTCCGACGACGATCTGGCGGCGATTTCCCGTTACCTGAAATCGCTGCCGGCGACGGGCGGCACGGGCGCACCGCCGTACCGCTACGATCCGAAGGCGACGCAGGTCGCGCTGGGCCGGCCGGCAGCCGATCCGGGCGCGAAGGTGTATAACGCTTACTGCCTGCATTGTCACGGCGTGGACGGGCGCGGTTACGCGCCGCTGCTCGCGCCGCTCGCCGGCAATCCGAACGTACTCGAAGCCGATGCCGCGTCGCTGATCAACGTGACGCTGAACGGCAGCGAGACGCTCGTGATCGATGGCGTGCCGTCCGCGTATCCGATGCCGGCGTTCTCGAACCAGCTGAACGACCAGCAGATCGCCGACGTGCTGACGTTCATGCGCGCCGGCTGGAACAACGGCGCGCCGGCGGTGCAGGCGGCGGACGTCGCGAAACTCCGCAAGGCGACGGCGGCCGCGCGCTGAGCGCGGCCCCATGCGGAACGATGGCGGGCCGGCGTGCCCGCCGTCACTGCCGCCGGGTGCGTGCCTGCCCGGCGGCCTGGTGTTTTCTGTCAACCGGCGCGCGGCCGTTCGCGGCAGCGCGCGTTTATCGACGCAATGTAGGGGTGTCTGGATGGCTAACGTGACTTATACGGATACGCAACTGCTGATCGACGGCGAGTGGGTCGACGCCGTGAGCGGCAAGACGATCGACGTCGTGAACCCGGCGACCGGCAAGCCGATCGGCAAGGTGGCCCACGCGGGCATCGCCGATCTCGACCGTGCGCTCGCCGCCGCGCAACGCGGCTTCGAAGCCTGGCGCAAGGTGCCCGCGCATGAGCGTGCGGCGACGATGCGCAAGGCCGCCGCGCTGGTGCGCGAACGCGCGGACGCGATCGCGCAGCTGATGACGCAGGAACAGGGCAAGCCGCTCACCGAAGCGCGCGTCGAAGTGCTGTCGGCGGCGGACATCATCGAATGGTTCGCGGACGAAGGCCGCCGCGTGTACGGCCGGATCGTGCCGCCGCGCAACCTCAGCGCACAGCAAACCGTCGTGAAGGAGCCGGTCGGCCCGGTCGCCGCGTTCACGCCGTGGAACTTCCCGGTCAACCAGGTCGTGCGCAAGCTGAGCGCCGCGCTGGCAACCGGCTGCTCGTTCCTCGTGAAAGCGCCGGAAGAAACCCCCGCGTCGCCGGCTGCGCTGCTGCGCGCCTTCGTCGATGCAGGCGTGCCGGCCGGCGTGATCGGCCTCGTGTACGGCGATCCGGCCGAAATCTCGTCGTACCTGATCCCGCACCCGGTGATCCGCAAGGTCACGTTCACGGGGTCGACGCCGGTCGGCAAACAGCTCGCCGCGATGGCCGGCCTGCACATGAAGCGCGCGACGATGGAGCTGGGCGGCCACGCACCGGTGATCGTCGCCGAGGACGCCGACGTCGCGCTCGCGGTGAAGGCCGCCGGCGGCGCGAAGTTCCGCAACGCGGGGCAGGTCTGCATTTCGCCGACGCGCTTTCTCGTGCACAACAGCATCCGCGACGAATTCACGCGCGCGCTGGTCAAGCACGCGGAAGGGCTGAAGGTCGGCAACGGCCTCGAGGAAGGCACGACGCTCGGCGCGCTCGCGAACCCGCGCCGGCTCACCGCGATGGCGTCGGTCGTCGACAACGCGCGCAAGGTCGGCGCGAGCATCGAAACCGGCGGCGAGCGGATCGGCTCGGAAGGCAACTTCTTCGCCCCGACCGTGATCGCGAACGTGCCGCTCGAAGCGGACGTGTTCAACAACGAGCCGTTTGGCCCGGTCGCGGCGATCCGCGGCTTCGACAAGCTCGAGGACGCGATCGCGGAAGCGAACCGCCTGCCGTTCGGCCTCGCCGGCTACGCGTTCACGCGTTCGTTCGCGAACGTGCACCTGCTCACGCAGCGTCTCGAAGTCGGGATGCTGTGGATCAACCAGCCGGCCACGCCGTGGCCGGAAATGCCGTTCGGCGGCGTGAAGGACTCGGGCTACGGGTCGGAGGGCGGGCCGGAAGCGCTCGAGCCGTACCTCGTCACGAAGTCGGTGACGGTGATGGCCGTCTGACGGTCGTCGATCGATCGCGTGCGCGGCGCCATGGGCGTGGCGCGCGCGGTCGGCGCGGGCCGGGCGGCATGCCCGGTCCCTCGCCAGCTTTTCCCGCCTGCCGTACATTCGAACGGCAACCCACTCGGCATTTCGCTGTGCGTGCCACTGCGGATGGATTGTTTCAATTCCATCATCGGCAACGCCATACGCCACGCCCCTCGGTGCATCGATACCGGCATCCGGTGCTGGCCCGCACGGAACACGATCCGCCCGACACCGCCCGGCTCACGTCGTCAGCCACCTGGCAAGTTCGGACTGCACCTCGTACCCGGATGTCGCACTTTTTGGTATAGGTTATTCAGAACAAACCATAACAACCGGTGCGTGAGCGTCGGCCTAACCTGAGAGGAAACGGATGCATCCGCGGTCGGCAGCGCCGTACTACGTTGTGCTGGCGGGGACCTTGATAGCGTGCGCGCTGATGGGGCTCTGCGTGTTGCAGTTGTTTCAGAGCCGTCACGACGCGCTCGATCGCGCACGCGATACGTCGCGGAACCTGGCGCTCGTCGCCGAGCGCGACATCGAACGCAATATCGAACTGTACGGCCTGTCGCTGGAGGCGGTGATCCAGGGCCTTCAGCGCCCGGACGTCATGGCGGCGTCGCCGGCCTTGCGGCGCGGCGTCCTGTTCGATCACGCGATGACGGCGAAATTTCTCGGCTCGATGCTCGTGCTGGATTCCGCCGGCAACATCATCCTGGATTCGGCGACCGACGTGCCGCGACAGGGCAATTTCGGCGACCGCAAATACTTTACGGTTCATCGCGACAATCCGAACGCCGGGCTTTACATCAGCGATCCCTACGCGTCCCGCCTGCGCGGCGGCTCGCTCAGCGTGGCGCTGACGCGCCGCGTGTCGAATCCGGACGGCTCGTTCGGCGGCATCGTGATGATCGCGGTCAATCTCGAGTATTTCCACACGCTGTTCGCCGGCCTCGCGCTCGGTTCGCACGGCGCGATCTCGCTGGTCGGCAGGGACGGCATCATGTTCATGCGCCAGCCGTACGACGTGCACACCATCGGTCGCGACATCAGCCAGGCGGCGACGTTTCGCCACTTCATGACGGCGCCGGAAGGTTCGTTCCTCGACACCTCGACGATCGACAAGGTGCGGCGCCTGTACTACTTCAAGACGCTGCCGCACCTGCCGATGATCATCATGGTCGCCGAGGCGGAGCAGGACATCTACGCCGCATGGCGGCGCCGGGCGATCACGATCGGCGCGCTGGTGGCCACCTTCGGCGCGGCGTTCATCGTGCTGTCGTTCTTGCTGGGCACGCAGCTGCGGCGCCGGATGCGGGCCGAATCCGAACTGGTGATGCTGGCACGCACCGATGGCCTCACCGGGCTCAACAATCGCCGCTCGTTCGGGGAAGTGCTGGACCTCGAATGGCGCCGCGCACGCCGTGCCCGTTCGGTGTTTTCGCTGCTGTTCGTCGACGTCGACCGCTTCAAGGCCTACAACGACACCTATGGTCACCAGGCCGGCGATGACGCGCTGACGGCGGTTGCACGGTGCATCGGCGACAACATCCGGCGTCCCGCGGACACCGCGGCCCGCTACGGCGGCGAGGAATTCGTCGTGATCCTCCCCGATACGCCGGCGACGGGTGCGACCGAGATCGCCGAACGGATTCGGGCCGCCATCGACGGACTGGCGATCGAGCATGCGGAAAGCGAATTCGGGCGCGTCACCGCGAGTATCGGCGTGGCGAGCTGGGCGCCCGGGCAGGAAGGGGAGGTCGAGTCGGTGATCAAGGCGGCCGACGAAGCGCTGTACCACGCGAAGGAAACGGGGCGAAACAAGGTCGCCTCGCATGAAACCGGCAACTGACGCCACCGCCGGCACGCATCGCCCGCTGCCGATGGCGGGCGTGCCGTCCAAGGCTAGACGCTCAATGCCGGCCGCTGCCGCGATAGCTTTCCACTTCCGCGTCGTACGCCGCCAGGAACGCCTTGCCGAACACCGATGCGAAGTCGTCCTCGATCGCGAACACCGTGTCGCGATGGGTCGCCGCGTAGCGATCCCACATCCTCGCCTTGTACAGGACGGGCACGCGCTTCTCGTACCAGCGCATCGCGTCGTCCCGCTCGCGCAGCCGTTGCGGTGAAAAGCGCGTCAGCAGGTCCATCAACGCGGCGCGCATGCCGGCGACCATGCCGATCTGGTGGGCATGCAGATCCTGGAACGCGTCGCTGACCGCACTTTGCGGCGACATGAAGCCCGGCAGCGGCAGCCCGAACATCTGCCGCAGCACCGCACCGCCGTCCGGCAGCAGCTTCAGCGGGTTGTTCTCGCGGTCGAGCAGCATCGTCATGTGCGCCTTCACTTCGCGCTTCAGGATGCTGCGCGACGACAGCAGCTCGACCGTGCCGTTCGCGAACAGCGCCAGCAACTGGCCCGCGATGTACAGCTGCTCGGCCGACCACTGATGCGATTCGGCGGCCGTATCGAGCCCCGCGCCCTCGAAGAACGCGCTCAGCAGTTCATCGGGCGTCGGCGCGCGGGCGGCATGCGGCGCCGGTTCGTCGACGGGCTGCGTATCGGTGGCGCGCGCGGCGGCCGGTTGCACACGCACGTGTTGCGTCCACTCGGGTGCGTGGTCGGCCTGTGTCGTGGACGACGCTTCGCGATCCGCGTGGCCACGATCGACTTGCGCCGCCGTGCCCGTTGCGCCGATATCGCCCGACGACTGCGTGAACAGGTCGAGCGGATCGGTCGATAGCTGGTTCAGGTCGCGCTGCGACGGCGCGGGCGGTACGGCCTGCGCTGCGCGGTTCGCCGGCTGGGCGGCGTCCGCACGTGCGGGGCCACCTGGCCGGGTACCGGCGTCCGCCGCCTTGCCGCGCGGCGCGAGACGATCCTGCAGGAGCCCCCACAGCCGGTTGCCGCCGCCTTTCGTATCGACTCGCGAAGACGAAGCTTGCGCGGGCGCCGCTGACGCTCGCGCCTGCGCCTGCGTATCGACGTGCACGCCGGTATCGCGCGCCATGTCGATGACCGGTGCCGCGTCGCCATCGCCGCCATCGTCACGCTCGGCGCGCAGCACATACGGCCCGATGCGGATGATGTCGCCGGTGTTGAGCGGGCGCTCCTGCGCATAGCCGACCGGCTCGCGGTTCACCTCGATCGTCGAGACGCTGCTCAGGTTCTTCAGCAGGCAGGCGTCGTCGCCGACCTGCAGCAGCGCCTGCAGCCGCGAGATCTGCCGCGTGTCGTCGCGCAACACCAGATGGTTGTCGCTGGCCCGGCCGATGGTGCCGCCCGGCGGATGAAACACGACGGCGTCGTAGGAGTCGTTTTCGACCGGCTCGCCGGCATGTTCGATCACGATCAGTTGCATGTCATACGTCGCTCGGTGAAGCGCTCGCGTGGAAGCCGGTTCGTTCAGGATGACGACGCATGCCTGCGGCGCGCGAATTCGAACGCGGGCCCCCAGATCGGATGCCCCTTCTCGGCAGGGGACAAGTCGAAGCGCGGGTTGAGGTCGAGAATTTTCGAGAACTCGGCGCGGCACGGCGTGATGCGGTTCGTCACGCAATAGCTGAACGCGAGAAGCTTGTGCGCGGCCACCTGCGTGTCGGTGTCGGCGCCGTCGATCTCCTTCGCGTGGCTCAGCAGCGCGATCGTGCGCCCGTAGTCGCCGCTGTCGTACGCGGCACGCGCGCTATCGACCGTCGCGCGTGCAGCCGACTGTGTCGGGGACGTACTGCACCCGCCGGCCCCCAGCAACAATGCGCCGAGGAAAAGAACGAGCGATGAACGACCTTTCATTATTGAAATTAAAAATTGGCGTAATTGGAAGTTGGCACACAAGCGCTGTTGGATTCTAGTGCCAATCATCTGCATCGAACCGGCTGTTACGTTTTGTTTCATTTGGCCGATTCATTTCCACTTGAATGCAGAATCGACTACGAATTTCAGTGCTTGTGAATCCAGAAAAACGGCCTATAGTTCGCTGTGTTTTTCGGATTCGTCAGTTGTTTGGTCAGCGCACGTCAATGCTCGAAAAAACGGCCCGTCCGTTCGTGCGAAACGAATAGCCTGGCACACCCTCCGTGTCGCGGGCGCCCCTTGCCCGGCGGCCGGCCGGCTTGCGCCCCCGAGCCATCCGACAGGTGTCCACGCCATAGAACCGGGCCGCCCAGGCGCACCGGTCGGATTAACTGTTGCCATTAATTTACCAATCTCAATTCAATTGCCCATCATCTCGCCAAATCGACTTTCAAAAACCCTGAATGATATGACCCGGCTTTTTACAAGAATAATTTGCCGACACGGATTGCAATGGATGGATATGCAGGTTACACAATTACCGATCAATTAATTGTCCCTTTTTCAATCAGATCATCCGGTTTCGCAGTCGAAAACCGGCGCGTGGCTATTGGGTGGCGAGGGTGGAATATGCAATGGCGGTCGAGCAGTTTCATCGTATGGGGATGCGTGATGCTGTTGCCGGGATGCGGCGCGACGGAACACGCCGCGGCGGTGCCGTATGCGATCACGGTTGACGTTGCACCCGACGTCAACCCTGACATGAACCGCAAGCCTTCGCCGATCGTGCTGAAGGTGTTCCAGCTCCGCGCGGCGTCGTCGTTCGACAGCGCGGATTTCTTCTCGCTGCAGGACAAGCCGGAGAACGTGCTCGGCGCGGACCTGCTCGGCACCGACCGCGTGATCCTGCGTCCGGGCGAATCGCGCACGCTGCACTATCGCGGCAACGTCGAGGCGGGGGCGATCGGCGTGGTCGCCGAATACCGCATGCTCGAGAAGAACCGCTGGCGGCTGACGGTGCCGCTGCCGCGCGCGAAGCAGCTCAACCTCTACAAGTTCTGGCAGACGTCGCCGGGCGAGCTGAAGCTGTCGATCGCCATACGCAATGGCGGCATCGCGCTGAACGATGCGAAGGGGCGCCCATGACCGAACCGACGATGTCCGCGACGCCGGTCGCGGCGCTCCGCCAGCGGGTGGTGTGGACCGAGGGGATGTTCCTGCGGCCGCAGCATTTCCAGCAGCTCGAACGGCACTGGGAACGCTACGTCGCGCTGCGCTGCCTGCCGCTGCAAGGCTTCTACTGGGGCTTCGACACGCTGGAGCTCGATCGCGAGCAACTGGCGCTCGGCAAGGTCGCGCTGCGCACCGCGTCGGGCGTGATGCGCGACGGCACGCCGTTCGACCTGTCCCATCCGGACGATCTCCCCGAACCGCTCGACGTGCCGGCCGACGCGAAAGACCAGCTCGTCGTGCTCGCGCTGCCGCTGTGGCGCGGCGGCGGCGAGGAGGTGTCGTTCGGGGCAGGTGCAGGCGGAGGCAATGGCGCGAACGGCACGAACGGCGCTAATGGCAGCGTGGATGTCGCGCGCTACGTCGTGCGCGAATACGAAGTGGCCGACGCGAACGCGGTCGCGCTCGGCCCCGCGCTGCTGCAGACGGGCCGCCTGAACGTGCGGCTGATGCTCGAAGCCGAGCTGACCGGCGACTGGCACGCGCTCGGTGTCACGCGGATCGTGGAGCGGCGCACCGACGCGCGGCTGCTCGTCGACGACGGCTATATTCCGCCGCGCCTCGTCGCGCAGCACGACGCCGTGCTGCTGGCCTATGCGCGCGAACTGCACGGGCTGCTCACGCAACGCAGCGAAGCGCTCGCGGCACGGTTGTCGGAGCCCGGCCGCGGCGGCGTGTCGGAAGTCGCGGATTTCCTGCTGCTGCAACTCGTGAACCGCTATCTCGCGCTGACCTGGCATGCGCAGCAGCACGTGTCGACGCATCCGGAGGCGCTGTTCTGCGACTGGCTGAAGCTTGCGTGCGACCTGAGCACGTTCACGGCGGCCGGCCGGCGCCCGCAGTCGCTCGCGGTCTATGTGCACGACGATCTGCGCACGAGCTTCGCGGAACTGATGACCGAGCTGCGCCGGTCGCTGTCGACGGTGCTCGAACAAAACGCGATCCAGATCGAACTACGGGACGCGGGCAACGGCATCCGCGTCGCGACGCTGGCCGACCCGGCGCTGCGCGACACGGCCGGCTTCGTGCTCGCCGTGCGCGCGGACGTGCCGGCCGACAGCCTGCGCACGCGTTTTCCGGCGCAGGCGAAGCTCGGGCCGGTCGAGCGGATCCGCGATCTCGTGCAGCTGCAGCTGCCGGGCATCACGATGCGCCAGTTGCCGGTCGCGCCGCGGCAGATCCCGTATCACGCGGGCCATACGTACTTCGAGATCGACAAGGGCAGCGACCTGTGGAAGCAACTGGCGCGCTCCGGCGGTCTCGCTTTTCATTTCGCCGGCGAATTCCCTGGACTCTCGATGGAGTTCTGGGCGATACGCGGGTAAGGACGGGGCGACGCGATGAATTCCTCCTCCGATTCGATCTCCCCCGGCGCAGGCGGATTCGTGCCGCCGAATCCGGGCGGCGTGCATCCGTCCGCGGCGGGCACGGCCGGCCCGACCGCAACGCAGCCGCGCCCCGGGCGTTGGGCCGCGAGCGGCACGAACCCGCTCGTCGCGGCGGCGAATCCGTTGCTGAACCTGGTGCCGCAGATCCGTTCGACCGTCCATCATCCGAATCCGGCGTGGCTGCGCGAGCACCTGGTCGTCGAGATCCGGCAGTTCGAGGCACGCGCGCAGGAGGCCGGCGTGCCGTCGGAAGCGATCATCGGCGCGCGCTACTGCCTGTGCACCGCGCTCGACGAGGCCGCCGCGCTGACGCCGTGGGGCGGCAGCGTGTGGTCGTCGCACAGCCTGCTCGTGTCGTTCCACAACGAGACCTGGGGCGGCGAGAAGTTCTTCCACCTGCTCGAACGCCTGTCGCAGCAGCCGCGCCAGCATCTCGACCTGCTCGAGCTGCTGTATTTCTGTCTCGCACTCGGCTTCGAGGGCCGCTATCGCGTGCTCGACAACGGCCATGCGCAGCTCGACGCGCTACGCCACCAGCTCGCGCTGACGATCCGCTCGGTGCGCGGCGAATTCGAACCGGCGCTGTCGCCGCACTGGCGCGACGTCGTCACGCGCGATGTCGCGCGCCGTTTCGTCGTGCCGCTGTGGGTATGCGTGGCGCTCGCGCTGCTGATCGGCTTCGGCGTGTTCGTCGGGCTGCGGATCGCGCTCGCCGGGCATTCGGATCGGCTGTTCGCGTCGATCGACGCGCTGCACGTGCCGAAGCTGCAGCCCGCACAGGCGCCGCCGCGCCCGGCGCCGGCGCCGCGCATCGCGAAGTTCCTGGAGCCGGAAATCGCGGCCGGCCTCGTGTCGGTGCGCGACGACGCCGATCGCAGCGTGATCGTGCTGCGCGGCGACGGGTTGTTCAAGTCCGGCTCGACGTCGGTGATCGACCGCTACGTGCCGGTGCTCGCGCGCGTGGCCGATGCGCTGAACAAGGTGCCCGGCAACGTGCGCGTGACCGGCTATACCGACGACACGCCCGTGCATACCGCGCGCTTCGCGTCGAACTGGGACCTGTCGCGCGAACGCGCGGAAGCCGTGCGCGGCATGATCGCCGCGCGGCTCGACCATCCGGAGCGGCTCGCGGCGGAAGGGCGCGGCACGCTCGACCCGGTCGCACCGAACGATTCGCCGGCGAACCGCGCGCTGAACCGGCGCGTCGAGATCACGCTGCTGCCGGCGCCCGGCACTGCCGCCGTCGGCGCGAGCGCCACGCAGGGAGCCAACTGACATGAACCAGGCTGTCGCGCGTTTCGTCCGGCCGTTGCCGTCGCGGGAGATCTGGACCTTCGCCGGTCTCGTCGTGCTCGCGTGCTTCATCTGGCTCGCGGGCCCGCTGTTCTCGTTCGCCGAGGTCCGGCCGCTCGAAAGCGGCTGGGCGCGCGGGCTGACGATCGCGGTGCTGTTCCTCGCATGGGGCGCGCGCGTCGCGTGGCGCGGCTGGCGCGCCGGCCGCCTCAACGCGCAGTTGCTGAACCAGCTGCGCGAAGCCGCGCCGGGGCCGGCCACCGCCGACGATCCGGCCAAAGCGCAGCTCGACGAGTTGCGCAGCCGCTTCGACGAAGCCGCGACGCTGCTGAAGAAAGTCCGCTTCGGCCAGGCCGACACCGCGCGCAAGGGCGTGTCGCAGTGGTTCGACCGGATGTCGCGCCAGTATTTGTATCAGTTGCCGTGGTACGTGTTCATCGGCGCACCGGGCTCGGGCAAGACCACCGCGCTCGTGAATTCCGGGCTCAGTTTTCCGCTCGCCGAGCAGTTTGGCCGCGCGGCGATTCGCGGCGTGGGCGGCACCCGGCATTGCGACTGGTGGTTCACGAACGACGCGGTGCTGATCGATACGGCCGGCCGCTATACGACGCACGAGGGCAACCGCGCGCTCGACGAGGCCGAGTGGAAAGGTTTCGTCGACCTGCTGAAGAAATATCGCACGCGCCAGCCGCTGAACGGCGCGATGCTGACGATCAGCGTGGCCGACCTGCTGGGTGCGTCGGAGGCCGAACGCACGCAGCACGCGATGGTGCTGCGCAAGCGGCTGCTCGAACTGCGCGCGCAGCTCGGCATCCGTTTTCCCGTGTACCTGCTCGTGACGAAGGCCGACCTGCTCGCGGGCTTCGCCGAGTATTTCAGCAGCTACGGCCGCACGGAATGCGCGCAGGTGTGGGGTTTCACGTTCCCGCTCGCGCAAAGCGAGGCGCCGGGCTTCGACCTGCGTGCGGCCTTCGACCGTGAATACCGGCTGTTGCACCAGCGGCTGAACGACGGGCTGCCCGAACTGCTTGCCGCGCGGACCGACGCCCGACAGCGCGAGATGACGTACCTGCTGCCGCAGCAGATCGCCGACCTGCAGGACATGCTCGGCCAGTTCGTCGCCGAGGTGTTTTCCGTGTCGAGCTACGAGCCGATGCCGATGTTGCGCGGCGTCTACCTGACGAGCGGCACGCAGGAGGGCACCGCGTTCGATCGCGTGATGAGCGGCATCAAGCGCTTCCTGAAGATCGAGGGCGTGCCGCCGGTCGCGCAGGTCGGCTCGACCGGGCGCAGCTTCTTCCTGAAGTCGCTGCTGCAGGAGCACATCTTCCGCGAAGCCGCGCTCGCCGGCAGCGATCTGCGCTGGCATCAGAAGCGGCGCGTGCTGCAGATCGCCGGCTACGTGCTGCTCGCGCTGGTGTGCGTGGCCGTGCTGGTCGCGTGGCTGCGCAGCTATTCGAACAATCGCGCGTATCTCGACCAGATCGCCGCGCGCGTACCAGCCGTCGATGCGCAGATTGCCGGGGCGAAATTCTCCGATGCGGCCGACGTCGCCCGGTTGCTGCCCGTGCTCGACGCGCTCGGCAGCCTCGCGAATGCAGGCGGCGTCGACCTGCAGCATCCGCCGCTCGCGTATCGGTGGGGGCTGTTCCAGGGCGAGAAGATCGACGAAGCCGTCGATGCCGTGTACCGGCGCGCGCTCGAAGACGTGCTGCTGCCGATCGCCGCGAGCCGGATGGAAGCCGCGCTGCGCGACGCACGGCCAGACGAGACCGAATACGCGTATGCGGCGCTGAAGGCGTACCTGATGCTGTACGACAGCGCGCACTACGATCCCGCGTTCGTGCAGGCCGTCGTCGACCTCGAAATGGAACGCGCGCTGCCGCCCGATTTCTCGCCGGCCGAGCGCTCCGCGCTGCGTGCCCATCTCGCCGCGCTGTTCGGCGGACGCGTCGCGGTGTCGCCGTATCCGATGAACGAGCGGCTCGTGGCCGACGTGCGCGACCGGCTGCGGCAGGTGCCGTTCTCGCAGCGGCTGTACCGGCAGCTCACGCTCACGCTGCGGCCGGCCACCTCCGCGTTCGACTTCAGCGTCGCGCGGGCAGTCGGCCCCGACGCGTCGCTGGTGTTCCGCCGTCAGAGCGGCAAGCCGCTGTCGGAAGGCGTGCCGGGCTTCTATACGCGCAACGGCTATCGCAACGTGTTCGCGCCGCGCCTGGCCGGCGAGGTCGACGCGTACGGGCGCGAGGAAGTGTGGGTGCTGAACCTCGGGCTCTCCGAGATTCCGGGGCCGAACGACGCGGCCGCATGGGCGCGCGATATCCGCCAGCTGTACCTGAACGACTACCTGAAGATCTGGGACGACTATCTCGCCGACATCAAGCTGCAGCGCACCGCGACGCTCGCGCAGAGCATCCAGGTGGCGCGTGCGCTGTCGTCCGCCGATTCGCCGCTTACACGGCTGATGGTTGCGCTCGCGCGCGACACGGCGCTCGGCGATGCGCCGGGCGGGGCGCGCAATCTCGCGGCGCGCGCGCAGGACAAGGTCGACGAGGCGCGCAGCTCGCTGTCGCAGATCTTCGCGGGCCAGGGCAGCAATGCGAGCGCGTCCGCGGCGGCGCCGGCGAGCGCCGAGCAGATCGTCGACAGCCACTTCGCCGGGCTGCGCGCGTTCGCGCCGGGCAGCGGCGACCAGGCCCAGGCGTTCAACGAGGTGTTGAAGTCGATCGACGCGCTGTACACGTACCTGACGGCCACCGACGACGCGCTGCGCAGCGGCGCGCAACCGCCGCCGTCCGACGCGCCCGCCAAGTTGCGCGCGCAGGCCGGCCGCCTGCCGACGCCATTCCGCGAAGTGCTCGACGACCTGTCGAACGTCGCGAACGGCAGCGTCGCGACCGTCGAGCAACGCAGCGTCGCGACGCGGGCCGGCGCGAACGTCGGCGACTTCTGCCGGCAGGCGATCGCGGGCCGCTATCCGTTCGCGCGCGGCTCGTCGCGCGACGTCGCACCGGCGGATTTCGCGCAGATGTTCGCGCCCGGCGGCCTGATGGACGACTTCTTCCAGAAGAACCTGCAGTCGATCGTCGATACGACGTCGCATCCGTGGCGCTTCGCGAACCGCAATGCGGACGCCGATCCGTCGGCCGCCGCGATGCTTGCGTCGTTCGAGAAGGCGGCGGTGATCCGCGACGTCTATTTCGGCGGCGGTGCGCGCACCGCGCAATTGAAGGTGCAGATCCAGCCGCTCGAAATGGATCCGTCGATCACGGAGATGGTGCTCGACGTCGACGGGCAGATCGTCCGCTACGCGCACGGCCCGCTGGTGCAGAGCGCGGTGGACTGGCCGGGCCCGCGCGGCAGCAACCAGGTGCGGCTGCAGGTATCGGGGCAGGCCGGCGCGACCGACGGCTTCTCGACCGACGGGCCGTGGGCGCTGCACCGGCTGTTCGACCGCGCGGCCGTGTCGGCCGGGCGCGGCTCCGACCAGATGATTGCGCGCTTCACGGTCGACGGCAAACCGATCGTGCTGCAAGTGAATGCGGGCAGTGTCCGCAACCCGTTCAGGCTGCCCCAGATGGAGTCCTTTACATGCCCTCCGAAGCCATGAGCTCGACCCCGCCATTCACGCGTACCGACGGCGATGCGCCGGCCTGGTACGGGAAGATTCCCGGCGCCGGCGACTTCGTGAACAGCCGGCTGCCGCATGCGCTCGCGCTGTGGTGGGAGCGTTGGCTTCAGCAGGGGATGGCCGCGATGCGGCAGCGCGGCACGGACGAGATCGAGCGCCACTACACGGTCGCGCCGGTCTGGAATTTCCTGATTCCGGCGGGTGCCGGCGCGTCGTGCGTGCAGCCGGGCTGCCTCGCGCCGAGCTGCGACCGCGTGGGGCGCTACTACCCGGTGATCGTCACGCTGCCGATGCGCGCGGCCGATTACTGGAACGGGCTGCCGGATGCCGCCGACACGTTCTACTGGCAGGTGGGCCAGGCGCTGCTCGACGCGATCCGCCATGCACGCGCGCCGGGCGATCTCGAGCAGATGCTGGAGCGCGTGCGGCTCACACAGGGCGACGACACGTACGCGGACATCGTCGACGGCATGCCGGCGCCGCCGCCGGAACGGCCGGCTCCGGCTGCGTGGCCGGGGCTGTCGGGTTACTTCGATCCGCACGGCGGCACGAGTTTCTGGTGGACCAACCGCGCGGACGGATCGCCGCTGCGCACGCATGCGCATACGGGCACGCCCGACAACGCGCTGTTCCTGACGCTGTTCGGCGGCAGTTAGCGGCCCGGCCGAGGAGGGCCGGCCGCCGGGCGCGGCGGGCGGACAGGACGCGGTTTCGAGAGGTGGTGGAGATGAAGGACGCTGGATCGAGAGACAACGAGCACGACACGGCGACACGCGGCGACGCATCCGAATTCACGGTGCGGCCGCTGCCGCTCGGCCATCGCCTGGGCGAACTGCAGCTCGACGAGGTGCTGGGCATCGGCGGTTTCGGAATCGTCTATCGCGCATTCGACCGCACGTTGCGGCGCGCGGTCGCGATCAAGGAATACATGCCGTCGATGCTGGCCACGCGCGGCGGCGACTATACGGTGTCGCTGCGCTCCGAGCGGTTCGCGCAGGCGTTCGACGCCGGGCGCGGCGCGTTCCTCAACGAGGCGCGCCTGCTCGCGCAATTCGATCATCCGGGGCTCGTCAAGGTCCTGCATTTCTGGGAAAGCCACGGCACCGCGTACATGGTGATGCCGTTCTACGAAGGGCGCACGCTCAAGCAGCTGCTCGACGGCGGGATGCGGATCAGCGAAACGCAGTTGCGCAATATCGTCGGCGCGCTGCTCGGCGCGCTCGACACGCTGCACCGCGCGCAGTGCTTCCATCGCGACGTCGCGCTCGACAACGTGCTGATCCGCCCGAACGGCAGCGCGATCCTGCTCGACTTCGGCGCGGCGCGCAAACGGATCGGCGATCTGGTCGACGACGGCGCGATGATGATCAAGCCCGGCTACGCGCCGATCGAGCAGTACACCGACGATCCCGCGTTCAGCCAGGGGCCGTGGACCGATCTCTATGCGCTCGGCGCGGTGATGCACGCGATGATCACCGGCGAGCTGCCGCCCGCGGCGGTCGTGCGCAGCATCAAGGACACGTACCGGCCGCTCGCGTCGCGCGAACTGCCGGCCGGCGAGGTGTACAGCCCGGCGTTTCTCGCGGCCGTCGATCATGCGCTGCAGTTGCGGATTCCGGATCGGCCGGAATCGGTCGCGGCGTTCGCGGCCGAGCTCGGGTTGCGGGATTTCGGGGCGGGTGGCGGGTATGGTGCGGCGGCCGTGCCGCCGGTGACTGAAGCAGGCAGGAGCGGGGAAGGGAAGAGCGAAGCTTCTGCTGCGTCCGGCACGACGTCGGCTGCCGCTGCGGCTTCGATCGGCGCGGGCGCGACCGCTTCGGGCAACGCTGCTCAGGATGGGCGGCCGTCAACGCCCGCCGGTGCGGATCAGGTGTCCAGGCCCGCGGACACGGCATCCGCATCGTCTGCCGTGTCCGGTGCCAAGCCGGAGGCCGATGTGCGTTCAACGCGCCAGGCGGCCGCGCAAGGCGCCACGACTGCGGCTGCGGGCGCGCTCGCAGCGTCCGCATCGTCTGGGCCTCAGCCGGCGGCCAACCCGGTTGAAAAGCCGGTTGAATCCGCCACACCGAACGGAAACGCCGAACGCGCGAAAGCACCGCCCGCTGCACGAACCGACACCCACGACGAAGCCGGTACGCGATCCGCAAATCCCGACACGGACATCGGTGCGCGCAGTGCAGCAGGTGCCGGGAATCCGAACGCGCACGCGGCTGCCGGCGCACCGTATTCCGCCGCCTCGGCTTCGTCATCCGGCGGCGCATCCGTGCCGCCCGGTGCCCAGCGTGGTCACGCCACCGCCGGATCGCGCAACCGCCGCCTGCCGGTCTACGTCGGTAGCGCGCTCGTCGCGCTGATCGCAGTCGGCCTCGCCGCGACCTATCTGTCGCGTCCCGCCCGCGTCGCCGACGAGCCCGCGCCCGTTGCGAGCCAGCCGCAGGCCGGCACATCTCCGCCCGCGAGCGCGCCGGCCGCCACACTGGCCCAACAGGGGCCGACACCGACCGTCGTGCCGCCGTCCAGCCTGCCGGCCGGATCGTCCGCGCAAGTTCCGCCGCCCCCCATCGCCGCCGAGCCTGCCAGCACGCCTGCCGTTGAAGCCGCGCCCGCGCCGCAGGTTGCGACCACCGTGACGAACCCGGCCCCGGCCCCGGCGGCGACGGCCGGTTCCGGTTCCGCCATCGCGCCCGCCGGCAGCCTCGACGCGTCGGAACGCGTCGTCAACGTGCCGCCGTCGGAAGCCGCCGTACCGCCGGTGGCTTCGGCATCCTCGGCACCGAAGCCGCCTGAAAACCAGACGGCCATCGCCGCCGCGAACGTGCTGCCCGCCGAGCAACAGCCGCGTCCGCAGAAGGCACAGGAAACCGTGCAGGTGCGTTTCAACGTGCGGCCGTGGGGCGACATCTACGTGAACGGCGCGCGGCGCGGCGCGAGCCCGCCGCTGCGTTCGGTATCGCTGACGCCGGGCGTCTACGTGATCGAGATCCGCAACGGCTCGCTGCCGCCGTTGCACCGCACCGTGGCGATCGACTTCGGCAGCAAACCGGTCAACATCGACTATGCATTCGAATGACGTCAGCCAGGCGGCGCTGGCCGCCGCCGCATTGTCCGCGATGCCGCCCGGCATGCCGGCGACACCGCGCGCCGACGTGATCGGCCAACTGCTCGCGGATGTCGCGCCCGATGCGCCGTGCGGCACGAACCTCGAATACGACGCCGAGTTCCTGCAACTGCAGGAGCGTGCGACGCCGCGTGCCGCTGCGGCGACGATTCGCGCCAGAAGCGCGCGAGCCAGCCCGCATAGGCGGGCAGCGCGCGGTAGTCCCAGTAGAGATCGACCGAGCGGTTGCGCGCATAGCGCAGCAGCGTGCCGAGCCGGCG
>NZ_JAAGPM010000294.1:0-2909 GCF_017104865.1 Burkholderia sp. Ac-20349 | reverse complement strand
CGCCGTCACGGCTGCCGCCCGGCTTGCCGCTCCAGCCGCCGCCATTGCCGCCGCCGTAGCTGCGGCCGTTGCCGTTACCGTTGCCGCCATAGCCACCGCCCGGCTTGCCGCCGAAACGGCGACCGCCGTTACCGCCGCCCGGACGGCCGCGGCCGCCGTTGCCGCCGTTACGCGGGGGCGCCTTGCGCGGCTCGAAACCTTCGATCACGTTGACCGGCAGCGGCGAGCGCACGAAGCGCTCGATGCGCTTGAGCGCGCCTTGCTCGGCGTGGTGCACGAGGCTCACTGCCGTGCCCGAACGGCCTGCACGGCCGGTACGGCCGATACGGTGCACGTAGTCTTCCGCGAACTTCGGCAGGTCGTAGTTGAACACGTGCGTGATGCCCGGGATGTCGATGCCGCGTGCCGCGACGTCGGTGGCCACCAGCACGCGCACACGGCGCTCGCGCAGCGCACGGATCGTGCGGTTACGCGCGCCCTGCGGCAGGTCGCCGTGCAGCGCAGCCGATTCGAAGCCTGCGTCGGCGAGACGGCCGGCGAGCTGGTCGGCGTCGATCTTGGTCGCCGTGAAGATGATCGCCTGGTCGAGCGCGTCGTCGCGCAGCAGGTGATCGAGCAGGCGATCCTTGTGGTCGCGGTCGTCGACGTAGTGCACGGTCTGCGCGATGTTCGCGCGCGACTCGAGGCGCTGCTGGATCTCGATGCGTTCCGGATCCTTCAGCAGGCGGCTCGTCAGCGAACCGATCTTGCCGTCGAGCGTCGCCGAGAACAGCATCGTCTGGCGCGATTCGGGCGTCGCGTCGACGATCGTTTCGATGTCTTCGATGAAGCCCATGTCGAGCATGCGGTCGGCTTCGTCGAGCACGAGCATCTTCAGCTCGGACAGGTCGATGCGGCCACGCTCGAGGTGGTCGAGCAGACGGCCCGGCGTGGCGACCAGGATTTCCGGGTTCTTCGCGAGCAGCATCAGCTGCTGGCCGTAGGCGACGCCGCCGAGGATGCTGACCGTGCGCAGGCGCTTCAGGTGCTTGCCGTAGGTCGTTGCGGCCGTGGTGACCTGCATCGCGAGTTCGCGGGTCGGCGTCAGCACGAGCAGGCCCGGGCGCGCGACGGGTTGCGGGCGGCGCGCGCGGCGGTCGCCCTGGTTCGGTTCGCGCGGCGCGCGCGGTTGCTGCGCCTGCGCCTTCTGGAGCTGCGCGAAACGTTCGATCGCGGGCAGCATGAATGCGGCGGTCTTGCCCGAACCGGTCGGGCTCGAGACCAGCAGGTCACGGCCGGCGATGCCGGCCGGAATCGCGCGCTGCTGGACCGGCGTCGGCTTCACATAGCCGGCGGCCTGCAGCGCGGAGACGATCTCCGGCGACAACCCGAGCGACGCGAAGTTCGGCTCGTCCGACGCCGGTTCGACCGCGGCCGGTGCGGCGGCGTCGTCGAGACCGAGCGCCTGGTCGGCGATCGCGTTGAGCGGGCTGGAGTTGATGCTCGAAGTCATAACAATCCTTGAAACACAGTGGGTGAAACGTCGGCGCCAATCGCGCATACCCAAGTCGTCGGATTCAGCGAGCAAATCGGGAAACGGGTGCAATCCGCCGAACCTTCAGCGGATGAGGCATTAGAAGCTGTTTTGGGTGCGGCGCGCTTCAGGAGCGGGGCCGCCAGCCTGATAAGTGACGACCGCGAAGGTCGAAGCAGGAGGGGACAGGTTCTAAACCGGATTGGAGCTTAACGCTACGAGGCGTCAGGCCGGAACGGCTTGCGAGCCGAGCGCGGAAGATGACGCAGGCAGCATTATAAAGAGATTTGCTGCGCTGCGCCACTGATTTGATTGCCTATTGCGGCCGGGGGCGATTCGGTCAGGAAGCCGTGCCGTTCTTCAGCGATTCGACGAGTTCGATGTACTGCTGCTTCGCCGCATCCTGCGACGTGCCCTTCAGTGCATCCCACGCGTCGTACTTGTATTTGCCGACGATGTCGGTGAAGCCCGGCTTGTCGCCATGCGCGTCGCCGTCGGTCGCCTGCTTGAAGAGCGCGTACAGGCGCAACAGGGTCAGGTTGCCCGGACGTTCGGTCAGTTGCTTGACGTCGATCTGGGCTTGGTCGAATTGGGTGGTGAGTTCGCTCATCGGGTGTCTCCGTAAGGGTTTCAGGTCGGGCGATCTTAACAAGCGGACCGCCGCGCGGGGTCGAGCGATCCTTCCAAACCGCCATCGGGCACAGCGCACACGCACGGATCGGGCCCGATCGCCCGTGGGAGCGGGGCGCCGCATTACAATGTCGCCCATGACGCAAACAGTGCTCCTCGCCATCGATACGTCGACCGAATACTGCTCGGTCGCGCTGCTGCGCTCGGCCCACGCCGATGACGCCGTTTCCACCCCGCAAACCTGGGTCCGCCACGAGCTGACGGGCGCCGTGTCGAGCACGCGCGTGCTGCCGGCCATCCAGGCGCTTTTCGCCGAATCGGGGCTGACGCTCGCCGATTGCGACGCGATCGCGTTCGGCGCGGGCCCCGGCTCGTTCACGGGCCTGCGCACCGCGACGGGCATCACCCAGGGTCTCGCGTTCGGGTGCGGGCTGCCGGTCGTGCCGATCGGCACGCTGCTCGCGTGCGCCGAGCACGCGCGGCTGCGTGCGCCGGGCACGAACCGCGTGCTGGCCGCGCTGGATGCGCGGATGGATGAAGCCTACTGGGCGGACTTCGCGTGGGACGACAGCGTCGGCGACTGGCGCACGCTGCATCCGGCCTCGCTCGATGCACCGGGTGCCGTCGGCGTGCCCGATGTGCCGTTCGCGTACCTGCACACGCGCGCGGGCGTGGTCGGCGTGAAGGTGTTCGGTGGCATCATGCTCGGCATGAGCTTCCAGCTCCTCAATACGCTGTTCTCGCACATCGGCACGCTGAACACCTG
>NZ_JAAGPM010000293.1:0-2939 GCF_017104865.1 Burkholderia sp. Ac-20349 | reverse complement strand
CGCTGCTGCTTGATCGATGCCTCGATGCGCTCGGCCATGTCGTTGAACTGCTGCGACAGTTCGTAGATGTTCGACTTGCCCGACAACTTCACACGTGTCGACAGCGTGCCGGCGCCGAATGCGCGTGACGCGTTTCTCGACACGGCCCCGCAGTCGGAGCATGATGAAACCCGGCTTGCGTTCGTCGCGATCGATGGCGCGCCCGGCAAGTTTCTGGCCGATCTCTATGCGCTCGCGCGCCTGCGTCTCGCGCGTGCGGGCGTGGCGCACGTGAGCGGCGGGGCGGCCTGCACGGTCACCGAACAGGCGCGCTTCTATTCGTACCGGCGCGACCGCGTGACGGGTCGCATGGCGGCGGCGATCTGGCTGGCCGATTGACGGGATGCGCATGCGCGTGGGGTTTGCTGTGCCGCAAAATCGGGTTATCTCGATATTTAGGCGGTCATGCCGCGCGGCATGCGCGATTGAATGAAAAATCGCAAAGTCAAGTCGGCCAAAATGTTTTATGTTTCGCCGGAACCCTTGTCCCGTCTGTTGCGCGAGGATTATCTCCGTGCGGAAATGGTCAGTGGTTTGACATGGCGCTTCACATGGGGAAAACGATAATGATAAAAATACCGCACTGCGGCAGAATCTGGAGACGCCTCTCCAGAGCATGACGGCCCGGCTCGCCGCCGGCATGCCGCGCGCGAGCAGGATTTCACGATAGACGCTCACGAATCACCGGTAAGGCAGGTAATGACAGCATCGAAAAAATCGTCGACGTCCGCTCAGGCGGGCACTTCCACGGGCAGCATTGGTTTCGATCCGGCCGCCCAGCCGATGCAGCAGATGTTCGAGTCGTGGTTGAACGCGTGGCGCGGTTTTGCAGATCCGGCACGCGCCGCGACTGCGTCGGCCACCGTGAATCCGTTCGCAACATTCCAGTTTCCGACATCGTTTCCGTTCCAGATGCCGTCGATGCCATCGATGCCCGATCTCGGCGCGATGGCCTCGCCGTTCGCCGGGCTCAAGCTGCCGGCCGCCGCGATTCCGCCCGAGCGGCTGCAGGCGCTGCAGGCCGACTACGCGCGCGATTGCATGGCGCTGATGCAGCAGGCGGCCGCCGCGAAGCTCGAGTCGCCCGAACTGAAGGACCGCCGTTTCAGCGGCGATGCGTGGAAGGCGTCGCCGGCGCATGCGTTCGCGGCGGCGTGGTATCTGCTCAACGCGCGTTATCTGCAGGAGCTGGCCGACGCGCTTCAGGCCGATCCGAAGACGCGCGAGCGCATTCGCTTCACGGTCCAGCAATGGACGGCCGCGGCCGCGCCGAGCAACTTCCTCGCCCTCAACCCCGACGCGCAGAAATCGATCCTCGAGACGCAGGGCGAGAGCCTGCGGCAAGGGATGATGAACCTGCTCGGCGACATGCAGCGCGGCAAGATTTCGCAGACCGACGAATCGCAGTTCGTGGTCGGCAGGAACCTCGGGTGTACGGAAGGCGCGGTCGTCTATGAGAACGACCTGATCCAGCTGATCCAGTACACGCCGAAGACGGACACCGTGTTCGAGCGGCCGCTGCTGATCGTGCCGCCGTGCATCAACAAGTTCTACATCCTCGACCTGCAGCCCGAGAATTCGCTCGTCGCGCATGCGCTGTCGAACGGGCACCAGGTGTTCCTCGTGTCGTGGCGCAACGCGGACGCGTCGGTCGCGCACAAGACGTGGGACGACTACATGAACGAAGGGCTGCTCGCGGCGATCGACGCGGTGCAGCAGGTCAGCGGGCGCGAGCAGATCAACACGCTCGGCTTCTGCGTCGGCGGCACGATGCTCGCGACCGCGCTCGCGGTGCTCGCTGCGCGCGGCGAACATCCGGCTGCATCGATGACGCTGCTCACCGCGATGCTTGACTTCACCGACACCGGCATTCTCGACGTGTTCGTCGACGAGGCGCACGTGCAGATGCGCGAGCAGACCATCGGCGGCAAGAACGGCACGCAGCCGGGGCTGATGCGCGGCGTCGAGTTCGCGAACACGTTCTCGTTCCTGCGGCCGAACGACCTCGTGTGGAACTACGTCGTCGACAACTACCTGAAGGGCCGCACGCCGGCGGCGTTCGACCTGCTGTACTGGAACAGCGACTCGACGAGCCTGCCGGGCCCGATGTACGCGTGGTACCTGCGCCATACCTATCTCGAGAACAAGCTGCGCGAGCCGGGTGCGCTGACCGTGTGCGGCGAATCGGTCGACCTGACGCTGATCGACGTGCCGACCTTCATCTACGGCTCGCGCGAGGATCACATCGTGCCGTGGCAGACGGCCTATGCGTCGACGTCGATCCTGTCGGGCCCGCTGAAGTTCGTGCTGGGCGCGTCGGGGCACATCGCAGGCGTGATCAATCCGCCGGCAAAGAAAAAGCGCAGCTACTGGGTCAACGACGGCGACCTGCCCGAGTCGGCGGACACGTGGTTCGCCGGTGCGGCCGAGCAACCGGGCAGCTGGTGGACGACCTGGGTCGAATGGCTCGACCAGTACGGCGGCCGCAAGGTGGCGCCGCCCGCCCAGCCCGGTACTGCGCAGTTCCCGGTGATCGAACCGGCGCCGGGCCGCTACGTGTTGCAGCGCGATTGACGAAAACCGGACAGCGGCGCACGCTGTCCGATGCACCGCAGTTTTTTTTAACAGGGCCGGTAGCGATGCGCCGTGTCGTGCGGGCCTGGAGGAAAGGGAAATGACGGACGTAGTGATCGTATCGGCCGCGCGGACCGCGGTCGGCAAATTCGGCGGTTCGCTTGCGAAGATTGCGGCGCCGGAGCTGGGCGCGACGGTAATCCGCGCGGTGCTGGAGCGTGCGGGCGTGAAGCCCGAGCAGGTCAGCGAAGTGATCATGGGCCAGGTGCTGACGGCCGGTTCCGGGCAGAACCCGGCGCGCCAGTCGCTGATCAAGGCCGGGCTGC
>NZ_JAAGPM010000292.1:0-2966 GCF_017104865.1 Burkholderia sp. Ac-20349 | reverse complement strand
TCCCATCCCGAACAGGACCGTGAAACGACTCTACGCCGATGATAGTGCGGATTCCCGTGTGAAAGTAGGTAATCGTCAGGCTCCCTAAGCCAGAAACCCCCGCCCGAAAGGCGGGGGTTTTTGCATTTCGGCGACGGAAACGCGTGCGGAGGAAGGGCATTGCACTCATTGCACACCACCACCGGCCAGATCAGCCTCCCTCTTGCGGAGCGGAGCAGCTCCTATCGGCGCGGCTAAGCGCTACGTCTTTTCAGCCAGCAGAGGCGGATGTTGCTAAAAGGGCATGGGCGACGCGCCGCGGCCGAGCAAAGGGCCTGCTGTCGAAGTCGGATGTAACGCTACTTCGTTGTCCCGAAGGCAACGCTTCCGTTCCGAAGGTTTGAGTTGCGTATCGAAAGTCGTTGCACGCGATTGTCAGTGCTGCGACCGGGGCCCGACTTCGTCGTTTCCGAAGGCGTCGCCATTCCCCAGGGAGTCTGATCGCCTAGGCCCTCGCCGAACGGGGAGGGCCTTGGAAATGATCACCAGTTGAAGGGGCCTTGAACGCGGTGTGCGACGTTTCCGCCTTCCGGCATGTAGTGGATCACGAATGACTTGCGCGTGCTCCCCGGGGCAACATAATCGGCGCCGCCGTGCACGAGCATCCCGTGCCAGAAAAGGACCTCGCCCTTTTTCGCGAGGAACTCGTTGCGCTCGTATTTCGATGCAACCTGTTCAATGTACTCTTGGTACCGATCTGATTGCTCAGGGGGTGATGTGCGGCGTTGTGTCTGCGGGTAGTTGTCGAACTCGCTGAAAAGTGGCTCGCGGTGCGACTTCGGGAAATAGACGAGCGGGCCAGAGCCGGGCTTGATGTCTTCGAGTGCGACCCACACGCCTATAAGCGCATTCATCGGCCACGTGTGGAAGACGCATGTGTCCTGATGCAGAAGTTGCATGCTTCCCTTTGAAAAGGTCAGCGAGAAGTGCGGCACGGCTGCGCGGTCGAGCAGCGCGGAACAGATGCGGATAGCCTGCTTGTTGCGAAAGATCTTCGCGGCAGCCTGGTTGTACAGATGGAACTCGCCGATGCGCCAGTTCGATTCCTCTCTCGCTTGACTGCGAGTTTCGCGCGGAAGGGCAAGCAGGTCGCTGTGCGGCATGTGAGTCGTCTTGACTCCGTCGACGATGACGTCCGAGATGGTCAGGCCGTCGATCGCCTTGTCGGCGAACCACGCGCTATCGACTTCTGACGCATAGGCTTCGAGGTCGGCGAGGCCAAATACGTCCGGCATCGTGAAGTAGCCGTCTGTTACCCATTTAGATAGCAAATCGCGCTCATCCGAGCTGAGCCCCCACCGATCCGCGATTTCTGGAACTCGCGCTAACGCGTCGGGTTCTTCAAACCAAAGCTTGTAAGTTCGCTCGTTTTTCCAGTCGATTATGCCTGACCGGGTTGCCGCTCGTCGTTCAAAGGCTCTTTTGACTTTTGAGATTATCGAGTTCATGCAGTTCCTCGGAGGTAACGCAGGAGTTTGAAAGTCCAGACGGTGTTATGGCTTGTTGGCTGCTCGAAGAATAACGATGAATAGATTTAACCGCCGCCTTCGGGCGGCATTTTTATCGGATTTCTGGTGGATACTGAGGCGTTCGCCGAAGTCGGGTGCGCTATCTTGAGTGAGCCGGACGCAGTCTTCGCGTACCTCCGGCGCCGCTCAGAGGTGCAGCGCGACTGGACGATTCTACAGTACGGGCATGCGATTTCGAGCCAGGCGAAATCACAAAGCGCATTCGAGATTTTGTGCAGCGCACACATATGCCGAGTTACACGCTCGAAACGGCAATCGGCAATTTCAATCGAGCCGTCAAAGCGATTTCCAGGAAACTCGACAAGCTCGACAAAAAGTCGGAGAAGCAGTGATCGCAAGCGCCTCCCAACTGGTCTGGGCGTGCGGGGCAAACACGGCGAAGTTTGCTGTCTCGCCGCCGTGCTCGAGCATTCGTAGCGCCAACCGCGATTCAGTACCGGAAGCAAAGCTTCGCTGTCCGGCGCAACGACCGGGGCGCGCGTGCAAACCCGCCCGTGCATCTCTCCCGTTTCCTGCGGCCAGGCGACATCGAGGCATTCGACGCGAGGCTCCGGTGTCCCGCCAGCTATGTCGCTAAAGCCCCTACGAATACCTGAAGCAACGTCGGCGAAGCCCCCCGGCACGATATTTGCAAAAAATTTGCATCTACCCGCTTGGCAGAGTGCTCAAGAGGTCGTATGATGGCGGTCTTTCGTTTTCAGCGTAGATGCAGATCGACGTTGAGGGCGGAGTCTGACGAAGATGTGGCGCTGATCGGTAGTACCCATGCTTGCCTTAGCCGGGCAAGGGCGGGAGGATCGGTGGTCAAGCAAGAGTCGGGAAGAGAGTGAAAATAATCTTCCAGATGTGCTTGACAGATGTGCGATGCACCCCCATAATCGTCAGTTCTCTACGGAGGGGTGCCCGAGTGGCTAAAGGGGGCAGACTGTAAATCTGTTGGCTTACGCCTACGTTGGTTCGAATCCAACCTCCTCCACCAAGATATCAGTGCAGTGAGCGGTAACGGAATCGTTTGTGGCCCGTGCGGGTGTAGCTCAATGGTAGAGCAGAAGCCTTCCAAGCTTACGACGAGGGTTCGATTCCCTTCACCCGCTCCAGACCGCGAAGTTGAAGCTTAAAGCGCCCATGTGGCTCAGTGGTAGAGCACTCCCTTGGTAAGGGAGAGGTCGGCAGTTCGATCCTGCCCATGGGCACCAGCAGTACAAAGTCAGTGTCTTGTTTGCGCGCGGCGCAACCTGTGAAATTCCTTTTGGGAGTCGAAAATGGCCAAGGGTAAATTCGAGCGGACCAAGCCGCACGTGAACGTTGGTACGATTGGTCACGTTGACCACGGCAAGACGACGCTGACGGCAGCGATCACGACGGTTCTGACGAAGAAGTTCGGCGGCGAAGCGAAGG
>NZ_JAAGPM010000291.1:0-2967 GCF_017104865.1 Burkholderia sp. Ac-20349 | reverse complement strand
TGGCTTAGGGAGCCTGACGATTACCTACTTTCACACGGGAATCCGCACTATCATCGGCGTAGAGTCGTTTCACGGTCCTGTTCGGGATGGGAAGGGGTGGGACCGACTCGCTATGGTCATCAGGCAAAGAGGGTTGTTGCGCTGGCTTCGCAGCACAACCAATCTTGGAAGAAGCAGTAATTTTGAGTTGTGTGTATCACACACGAGAATCCAACCAGTCCGACGCGCTGTATTCAGCGCGAGACAGACTTGTTATAGGATCAAGCCTTACGGGCAATTAGTATCAGTTAGCTGAACGCATTACTGCGCTTACACACCTGACCTATCAACGTCCTGGTCTCGAACGACCCTTCAAGGGGATCTAGTCCCCAGGGATATCTCATCTTAAGGCGAGTTTCCCGCTTAGATGCTTTCAGCGGTTATCTCTTCCGAACATAGCTACCCGGCGATGCCACTGGCGTGACAACCGGTACACCAGAGGTTCGTCCACTCCGGTCCTCTCGTACTAGGAGCAGCCCCCTTCAAATATCCAACGCCCACGGCAGATAGGGACCAAACTGTCTCACGACGTTTTAAACCCAGCTCACGTACCTCTTTAAATGGCGAACAGCCATACCCTTGGGACCGGCTACAGCCCCAGGATGAGATGAGCCGACATCGAGGTGCCAAACACCGCCGTCGATATGAACTCTTGGGCGGTATCAGCCTGTTATCCCCAGAGTACCTTTTATCCGTTGAGCGATGGCCCTTCCATACAGAACCACCGGATCACTATGACCTGCTTTCGCACCTGCTCGACTTGTCGGTCTCGCAGTTAAGCACGCTTATGCCATTGCACTATCAGCACGATTTCCGACCGTACCTAGCGTACCTTCGTACTCCTCCGTTACGCTTTGGGAGGAGACCGCCCCAGTCAAACTGCCTACCATGCACTGTCCCCGACCCGGATCACGGGCCAAGGTTAGAACCTCAAACAAACCAGGGTGGTATTTCAAGGACGGCTCCACCGAAACTAGCGTTCCGGTTTCATAGCCTCCCACCTATCCTACACAGATCGGTTCAAAGTCCAATGCAAAGCTACAGTAAAGGTTCATGGGGTCTTTCCGTCTAGCCGCGGGTAGATTGCATCATCACAAACACTTCAACTTCGCTGAGTCTCGGGAGGAGACAGTGTGGCCATCGTTACGCCATTCGTGCAGGTCGGAACTTACCCGACAAGGAATTTCGCTACCTTAGGACCGTTATAGTTACGGCCGCCGTTTACCGGGACTTCAATCAAGAGCTTGCACCCCATCATTTAATCTTCCGGCACCGGGCAGGCGTCACACCCTATACGTCCACTTTCGTGTTTGCAGAGTGCTGTGTTTTTATTAAACAGTCGCAGCCACCAGTTTATTGCAACCCCTTCACCCTTTGCCCGCAGGGGCATCAAGCTACAAGGGCGTACCTTATCCCGAAGTTACGGTACCAATTTGCCGAGTTCCTTCTCCCGAGTTCTCTCAAGCGCCTTAGAATACTCATCTCGCCCACCTGTGTCGGTTTGCGGTACGGTCATCGTTAGACTGAAGCTTAGAGGCTTTTCTTGGAACCACTTCCAATTGCTTCGCTCCCTAAGGAGCTCGCGCCACACCCTTGAATTCCGCGCCCGGATTTGCCTAAGCGCCTTCTCCAATGCAGCGACCGGGACTTCCAACACCCGGACAACCTTCCGCGATCCGTCCCCCCATCGCATCTAACAATGGTGCAGGAATATTGACCTGCTTCCCATCAGCTACGCATTTCTGCCTCGCCTTAGGGGCCGACTCACCCTACGCCGATGAACGTTGCGTAGGAAACCTTGGGCTTACGGCGAGGGGGCCTTTCACCCCCTTTATCGCTACTCATGTCAGCATTCGCACTTCTGATACCTCCAGCATCCCTTCCGAGACACCTTCGCAGGCTTACAGAACGCTCTCCTACCATGCGTGCAAAGCACGCATCCGCAGCTTCGGTATATAGCTTAGCCCCGTTACATCTTCCGCGCAGGACGACTCGATCAGTGAGCTATTACGCTTTCTTTAAAGGGTGGCTGCTTCTAAGCCAACCTCCTGACTGTTTTAGCCTTCCCACTTCGTTTCCCACTTAGCTATATTTGGGGACCTTAGCTGGCGGTCTGGGTTGTTTCCCTCTTGACACCGGACGTTAGCACCCGATGTCTGTCTCCCGTGATTGCACTCTTCGGTATTCGGAGTTTGCTATGGCGGGGTAATCTGCAATAGACCCCCCAACCATGACAGTGCTCTACCCCCGAAGGTGAGACACGAGGCACTACCTAAATAGTTTTCGGAGAGAACCAGCTATTTCCAAGTTTGTTTAGCCTTTCACCCCTATCCACAGCTCATCCCCTAACTTTTCAACGTTAGTGGGTTCGGACCTCCAGTACGTGTTACCGCACCTTCATCCTGGCCATGGATAGATCACTTGGTTTCGGGTCTACGCCCAGCAACTGAACGCCCTATTCGGACTCGCTTTCGCTACGCCTGCCCTATACGGTTAAGCTTGCTACTGAACGTAAGTCGCTGACCCATTATACAAAAGGTACGCCGTCACCCCTTACGAGGCTCCGACTGTTTGTATGCATGCGGTTTCAGGATCTATTTCACTCCCCTCCCGGGGTTCTTTTCGCCTTTCCCTCACGGTACTGGTTCACTATCGGTCGATCACGAGTATTTAGCCTTGGAGGATGGTCCCCCCATCTTCAGACAGGATTTCACGTGTCCCGCCCTACTTGTCGCACACCTAGTTCTTTCATACTGTTTTCGCCTACGGGGCTATCACCCGCTATGGCCGCACTTTCCAGAGCGTTCGGCTAACAATACAAATAAAGAGTGCAAGGCTCATCCCATTTCGCTCGCCACTACTTTGGGAATCTCGGTTGATTTCTTTTCCTGCGGTTACTTAGATGTTTCAGTTCACCGCGTTCGCTTC
>NZ_JAAGPM010000290.1:0-2982 GCF_017104865.1 Burkholderia sp. Ac-20349 | reverse complement strand
CGCCAGATGAGCGGAGAACGCGCGGCTGCCGATGGTCTGGAATACGTCAATCATGGCGGCTCTCCCGTCCGTTGCCGATGCTTTCCAGTTTAGTCGGCGCACCGGGGCTCCGCCACGCGCGGCGGGCGTGCTCGGCGCGCCGAAGTTCGGCAGCAAGGAAGACTGGGCGCCGCGCCTGAAGGACTCGATGGATACGGTCTACAACTACGCGCTGCACGGCAAGGGCGCGATGCCGCCGAAGGGCGGGTCGAGCGCGTCGGACGCCGACGTGAAGGCCGCTGTCGACTACATGGTCAACGCAGCGAAGTAAGCCCACCCGGCCGCCAGTAAAAAACCCCCGCGACGCACACGCATCGCGGGGGTTTTGTTTTGCCGGCGCACCACTGGATCGCCGGAACACCGCGCGCCCGGCGGCGGCACCGCCAGGTCACTTCTGCAGCAATGCCTTCAGGCTCGCAAGCCGGTCCTTCGGCGACATCGGCGCCTCTTCCGGCGTGGGCGGCGGCGCCTCGTCGAGTCCCATCTCCGGGATGAAGCGCGACGGTTCGCACACGACCGTCTCGCGCGCCCGCTTGCGCTTCTTGCACCAGTTCAGATGCAGGCTGCGCTGCGCGCGCGTGATCGCCACGTACATCAGCCGGCGCTCTTCCTCGATCCGCTCGTTGTCGATCGGGCCGTCGTCCTCGGAGCCGCCGCGGTGCGGCATGATGCCTTCCTCGACCCCCACCAGGAACACGTGCGGATACTCGAGCCCCTTCGACGCATGGACGGTCGACAGCCGCACGGCGTCCGGATCCTCGTCCTTGCCCTCGAGCATCGACATCAGCGCGACGGTCTGGATCAGGCCGAGCAGGTTCTTGCCCGTATCGGCGAGCCCGTCCGCGTTGTGGAAACCTTGCGCCTCGCCGTCGACGGCCTCCGTCTCGGGCTTGGTGCCCTTGCGCTTCAGCCATTCGAGGAATTCGAGCACGTTCTGCCACTTCGACTGCGCCTGCCGCTCGTCGAACGCGTCGTACAGGTACGCCTCGTAGTGGATCGCCTCCATCATGTCGTCGAGCACGGCGGTCGCGGGATCCTTGTCCGCGCGCTCGGTCAGGCGCTGGATGAAGTCGCAGAACATCCGCAGCGGCTCGACCTGCCGCGCGGACAGCCGCGCCTCGATCCCGCCCATGTACACGGCCTCGAACAGCGACACCTTCGCCTGCCCCGCGAACGAGCCGAGCGCTTCGAGCGTCGTGTTGCCGATTCCGCGGCGCGGCGTGGTGACCGCGCGGATGAACGCGGGATCGTCGTCGGCGTTCGCGATCAGCCGCAGGTACGCGCACAGATCCTTGATCTCGGCCTTGTCGAAGAACGACTGGCCGCCCGACAGCACGTACGGGATCCGCTCGCGCCGCAGCACCTGCTCGAAGATCCGCGCCTGGAAGTTGCCGCGATACAGGATCGCGTAGTCGCGGAACTGCGCGCGCCGCTCGAACTTGTGCGCGGACAGCCGGAACACGACCGATTCGGCTTCATGCTCCTCGTCGTTGCACGGCGTGACGGTGATCGAATCGCCCATCCCGTGCTCGGACCACAGCTTCTTCTCGAACAGCTTCGGGTTGTTCGCGATCACGTTGTTCGCGGCGGTCAGGATGCGCACCGTCGACCGGTAGTTCTGCTCGAGCTTGACCAGGTGCAGTTTCGGGAAATCCTTGCCGAGCTGCGCGAGGTTCTCGAGCGTCGCGCCGCGCCAGCCGTAGATCGCCTGGTCGTCGTCGCCCACCGCCGTGAAGGCCGCGCGCGGGCCGGCGAGCAGCTTCAGCAGCTCGTACTGGCACGCGTTGGTGTCCTGGTACTCGTCGATCAGCAGGTAGCGCAGCTTGTTCTGCCAGCGGTCGCGCACCTGCTCGTTCTTCGCGAACAGCTCGGCGGGCAGGCGGATCAGGTCGTCGAAGTCGACCGCCTGGTACGCATGCAGCGTCGCGACGTAGTTGCGGTAGACCAGCGCGGCCTGGTGCTCGTCCTCAGTGGCCGCGATCGTCATCGCTTCATCGGGCATGATCAGGCCGTTCTTCCACAGCGAGATGGTGCTCTGGATCTTGCGGATCAGACCCTTGTCGGTCGTGCCGATCTGCTCCTGGATCATCCCGAAGCAGTCGTCCGAATCCATGATCGAGAACTGCGGCTTCAGGCCGACGTGCTCGGCCTCCTGGCGCAGGATCTGCACGCCGAGCGAGTGGAACGTGCAGACGGTGAGCTGGTTGACGGGCACCTTGCGGCCTTCCTTGCCGGGCGTGGTGAGCGTCTTGCCCTCGAGCAGCTTCGACACGCGCTCGCGCATTTCGGCGGCCGCCTTGTTCGTGAACGTGACGGCGGCGATGTGGCGCGGCTCGAAGCCTTTGGCTTCGATCAGGTGCGCGATCTTCTGCGTGATCACGCGGGTCTTGCCGCTGCCCGCGCCGGCGAGCACGAGACAGGGACCGTCGAGGTAGCGCACCGCTTCGTTCTGGGCGGGATTGAGGCCTGCGGACATGATGGCGGATGGTGTTGCGGTTGACGGCGGAACGCCGGGAGGATGCCGTGCGCGGCAGGCTGGCGAAGCAGGCGGACACGCGGGCAGGACGGGCATGTTAACACGTCGGCGGCGTGCTTTTCGGGAGCGCCGCCGGACGGGGCCGCGCGGGCGGATCCCGCGGCCGCCCCCTGTCCGTTCGGCCAATCCGGCCCCGTTCGCGCACCGATCGGCCACAATATGTCCACCCGGCGGCGCCCCGCGCCGGCCCGCTTGAACCACCTGGATGAACCACCTGAACCGCCACCGGATCGACATCATGGGATACCCGTTCGCCACCGCCGCTCTCGGCCCGCTGCTGTTCGCGCAGGGGCGCTACGTGCGCCGCGTCACGCCGCGGCTGCCCGAGGCGGCCGGCCCGCCCGACGTCGTCATGCCGGTCGCCCGCTGAACCTGCCGGCCGACGCATCTGCACAGCAACTATTCGA
>NZ_JAAGPM010000289.1:0-2996 GCF_017104865.1 Burkholderia sp. Ac-20349 | reverse complement strand
CTACACGACGCTCGTCCGATCTCAAGCGCGTGCTGATCGTGAGCGGCGACGGCGGGCGCGAATGGCTCGCCGAGCGGCTGCGCGAGGCCGGTGCGGACGTCACGCTCGTCGCCGCGTACCGGCGCGTCGTGCCCGAGCCGCGCGTCGGCGCGTGGGAGCGCGTGCATGCGCTGCTCCACGGCGAACCGCATGCGTGGCTCGTCACGAGCTCGGAAGGCGTGCGCAACCTGCACGAACTCGCGCGGTCGCACCTGAACGATGCCGAGATCGACGCGCTGAAGCATGCGCCGCTCGTGACGCCGCATCCGCGGATCGAGCAGACCGCGCGTGCATTGGGTTTTGATAGGATTACGCTGACCGGCGCGGGCGATGAGCGCATCGTCCGCGCGTTTCGAACGATGGCCGACGAGGCCGTCCAACCGGCGACAGCCGCACCGGTGACTAAACGCATGACAGATACCAACGATTCCAAAAGCGTCGCTTCCCAGCCGGCCGCTGCATCCGCACCGCCGTCCCGTCCCGCCTATATGGCGTCCGAACCGCCTGCGCGCCGCGGCGGCAGCGCGGTGCTGTGGTTCGTCGTCGTCGTGCTCGGCTGCGCGGCGGGCGTCGGCGGCTACGCGCTGAACCGCAAGATCGACCGGCTCGACGGCACGTTCGTCGCACGCCAGAAGGCGCTCGATGCGCAGACGGCCGAGACGCGCACGAAGACCGAGCAGGCGCTCGCGAGCGCGCATCAGGTCGACACGCAGCTCGCGCAACTCGACGGCAAGCTTGCCGACGCACAGAGCGCGCAGCAGGCGCTGCAGCAGCAATACCAGGACCTGTCGCGTAACCGCGATGCGTGGATGCTCGAAGAAGTCGACCAGATGCTGTCGAGCGCGAGCCAGCAGCTTCAGCTGACCGGCAACACGCAGCTTGCGCTGATCGCGCTGCAGAACGCCGACGCACGCCTCGCAACGTCGCAGAGCGCGCAGGCCGTCACGGTGCGCAAGGCGCTCGCGCTGGACATCGAGAAGCTGAAGGCGGCACCGGCGGCCGACCTCACGGGTCTCGCGATCAAGCTCGACGACGCGATCGCGAAGATCGACGCGCTGCCGCTGTCCGGCGAGGCGATCGTTCCGCACGAAGCGCCGAAGGCCGCGCCGGCCGACGCCGCGTCGTCGGCCGTGGCCGGCGAGCCGCGCTGGAAGGTGTGGTGGCACGACTTCTCGGCCGGCCTCGGCCAGCAGCTGAAAGGGCTCGTGCAGGTGCGCCGGATCGACAATGCGGACGCGATGCTCGCGTCGCCCGACCAGGGCTACTTCGTGCGCGAGAACGTGAAGCTGCGCCTGCTGACCGCGCGCCTGTCGCTGCTCGCGCGCAACGACAGCGCGATGAAGGCCGACCTGCACGCCGCGCAGGCGTCGCTCGGGAAGTATTTCGACCAGGCATCGAAGGACACGCAGACCGTCGAGGATCTGCTCAAGCAGGTTGACGGCGCATCGCTGACGGTTGCGGTGCCGAACCTGAACACGAGCCTGAACGCCGTTCAGCAGTTCAAGAGCCGGGGGTAACGATGACGCTTCGAGGAATCGTCTGGCTCGCGGTCCTGTTCGCGATCGCCGCTGCGCTCGCCACCGTCGGCCGTTTCGACGCGGGGCAGGTGCTGCTCGTCTATCCGCCGTACCGGATCGACGTGTCGCTGAACCTGTTCGTGATCGCCATCGTCGTGCTGTTCATCGTCGTGTACGCGCTGCTGCGCATCGTGCGCAACATCTGGCGCATGCCGCAGCGGGTCGCCGCGTATCGGGCGCGTTCGCGCAACGAGAAGGCGCAGGCATCGCTGCGCGACGCGATCGCGAACCTGTACGCAGGCCGCTTCTCGCGCGCGGAGAAGGCCGCGCGCGAAGCGCTGTCGGTCGATGCGAACCAGGGCGCGGCGAGTCTTGTCGCGGCCACCGCCGCGCACCGGATGCACGAGTACACGCGCCGCGACGACTGGCTGTCGAGGGTCGACGCGCCTGAGTGGCAGGATGCACGGCTGCTCGCCGCGGCCGACATGCGCGCGGATGCGCGCGATGCCGACGGCGCGCTCGCCGCGCTGGCCGACCTGCAGGCGGGCGGCAAGCGCATTCATGCGCAGCAGGTCGCACTGCGCGCGCAGCAGCAGCTGAAGAACTGGGCCGAGGTGCTGAAGCTCGCGAAGGCGCTCGAGAAGCGCGAGGCGCTGCATCCGGCCGCGGCCGTGCGGCTGCGCCAGCAGGCCGCGGAAAACCTGCTGCGCGAACGCCGGCACGACCCGGACGCGCTGCTCGAGGTGTGGCAGTCGCTGTCGCCGGTCGAGCGCCAGTCGCCGCGTCTCGCCGATCTGGCGGCCGATCTGCTCGTGCCGCTCGAACGTCGCAACGAAGCGCGGCGCATCGTCGAGGATGCGCTCGCGCACAACTGGGATGCCCGCCTGCTGCGCCGTTACCCGGACACGGCCGGCGCCGATGCGCTGCCGCTGATCCAGAAGGCGGAAGGGTGGAAGAAGGATCACCCGGAGGATGCCGACCTGCTGTTCGCGCTTGGCCGCCTGTGCCAGCAGCAGCAACTGTGGGGCAAGGCGCAGTCGTTCCTCGAATCGGCACTGAAGCTGGCCGACAACGAGGCGCTGAAGGTGCGTACGCATCGCGCGCTCGCGCGTCTGTTCGAGCATCTCGGCGAAACCGACAAGGCTGCGAAGCATTATCGCGAAAGCGCGCTTGCGATCACCGTGGTCTGACGCGGATCACTCGGGCGCCTGCAGGCGGCTCGCGTAACCAGCGCAAAAAGCCCCGAATGCCATTTGGCCTTCGGGGCTTTTTTCATCCTCGTGCGCTGTATCAATTTTTGCTCGTTCGGGCAGTCGGGCCATTTTTGACCCGGTCGAGCCAAAAATGGCCCGATAAATTCTCTTTCTTTTCAATGGGTTGATTTTGATCGGGCCAAAAATGGCCCGATTTCCCCTCAAAAAAGACGATTTCTTTTGAGAT
>NZ_JAAGPM010000288.1:0-3009 GCF_017104865.1 Burkholderia sp. Ac-20349 | reverse complement strand
GATCGCCGCGCTGCGCGACCGGCGGATCGATTTCGGGATGATCCGGCTGCCGGCCGCGTATGCGGGCATCGACACGCGTGTGGTGCTCGAGGAAGGCTTCGTCGTCGCGCTGCCGCTCGACCATCCGAGCGCCGACGCGAAGGTGCCGGACGAGGCCGCTGCGCAGCCCGCCGACATGCCGGCGTTGTCCGATCCGGCGCAAGGATTGCCGCCGGCTTCGGTCGACCAGCAGGCCGCTCCGGTTGCCCCGGTCGTGCCGGCTCCGGCTGTCATCTCGACGAGCACGTCGTCGTAAGTACGCGGGTCGGACGCCCGTGCGACCGGCACGCCGGCCGCACGGGCGTCGTTCGGACCCGATGCCCGACGGTCGTTTCCTGTTTGACGGGTGTTGGTCCCATCCCCGAGGTCAACACCTCTTTTTGCCCGACGAGGATGCAAGGAGGCCTCAATCATGAGGATCTTTTTGGTCGCTCTGTTGTTGTACAGCGCGCAAGCCGCAGCGCAGGCGGTATTTCAGAACCCGGCGGTCTTCGTGATCCTGGGCGAGCAGACCGCCGCGAACGCCGTGAGCGTCGAGCAGGCGCTGACGACGCTCGGTCGTGCCGACAACACGGCATGCGCGCCGATGATGATGATCGGCGATCCGCAGATGATCTACATGATGCCGGAGGAGGGTCACGCGCCGTCGTGGCAATCGCCGGTGTACGGCCGTGGTGCGCCGTTCGAAGCGCAGAACGGGCCGACGCCGACCGGCAAGACGATCGGCGCGATGCAGCATGCCGAGGACATGCAGACGCAGCCATGGAGCGACGGCAGCGCGATCACGCAGAAGATCGCCGGCGAGTCGAGCGTGACGGCGGCGGATCGGGTGAGCGGGTGGCAGCGCAACGGGCTCAATTCGATCGAGACGGCCCGTGCGACGGAAGTCACGGTGAACGGCAAGACCTACCGCGCCTATCGTGACGACCTCAACGGTTCCACGAAGCCGGTCGTCGAGCCGCAAATCTACACACAGCGCGTCGTTTTCTGCCGATAGCGAAACGCCAATCCGAGGACGGCCCGGCGCCGCGCTGCGGGACCACGACGTCTCGCCCTGCGCGATCCGGCGACGGCCGTTTCGACAACCAACCCAAGCGACGAGGCCATCGTGAACTATTGCTGCCAGATCAGGGTATCGGGCCCGCAGGATCTCGAACGCGACGCGGGAACGGCGCCATTCGTCGCCGTCCGGCGCAACCATGTCGTACCGTCGCGGCCGCTCGTCTACCTGTCGCAGCAGCCCGATGCCGCGCTCGTCGACTGTCTCGCGTCGCGTGGCTGGGACGTGTGGCGCGCGAAAACCGTTGCGGACGCACTGAATCTCGTCAGGGCGAACCGTCCGCATGCGGGCATCGTCGATTTCGGCGGCTTCGCGTCGCCCGACGTCATGTCGTTCGAGGCGCTGCTGCGCGACCCGCGCGTCGGCTGGGTCGCGCTCGCCGACGACGAGCGGCTGAGGGATCTCGCCATCGCGCGCCTGATTCGCCACTGCTGCTTCGACTACGTGCGCAATGCGACCGCGTACACGACGATCGGCTATCTGGTCGGCCATGCATACGGGATGCTGAAGCTCGCGGACGGCAGCCCGGACGCCGATGCGGCGCCCCCCGGCGGCACGATGATCGGCTCGTGCAACGCGATGCGCCGGCTGTTCGCGACGATCCGCAAGGTCGCGAACACGGATGCCACCGTCTTCATCGCCGGCGAATCCGGCACCGGCAAGGAGCTGACGGCGGCAGCGATCCACCAGCAGTCGTTGCGCGCCGAGGCGCCGTTCGTTGCCGTGAACTGCGCGGCCATTCCGTCGACGCTGCTGCAGGCCGAACTGTTCGGCCACGAGCGCGGCGCGTTCACGGGCGCGCACCAGCGCAAGATCGGCCGGATCGAGGCCGCGCACGGCGGCACGCTGTTTCTCGATGAAATCGGCGACATGCCGTTCGAAAGCCAGGCGAGCCTGCTGCGCTTCCTGCAGGAAGGCACGATCGAGCGCCTCGGCGGGCACGCGTCGATTCCGGTGGACGTGCGGATCGTGTCGGCGACTCACGTCGATCTCGAAGCCGCGATGCAGGCGGGGCGGTTCCGTGCCGACCTGTACTACCGCCTGTGCGTGCTGCGCATCGACGAGCCGCCGCTGCGCGTGCGCGGCCGCGACATCATGCTGCTCGCCGACCACGTGCTGCGGCGCTATCGCGGCGACAGTTCGCACCGGATTCGCGGCTTCATGCCGTGCGCGATCGAAGCGATCCACAACTATCCGTGGCCCGGCAACGTGCGCGAGCTGATCAACCGGATCCGGTTCGCGGTCGTGATGACGAACGGCCCGATGATCTCGGCCGCCGATCTCGAACTGCAGCAGTACACGTCGCGGCAGCCGCCGACGCTCGCGGAAGCGCGCCGGCAGGCCGAGCGGCACGCGATCGAGGAAACGCTGCTGCGGCACCGCCACCAGCACGCGGACGTGGCCGCCGAGCTGGGCATTTCGCGCGCGACGCTGTATCGGCTGATGACCGCCCACGGGCTGCACGGCTGACGCGCCGCGGCGCAGCCAGCCGCTCAAGACCGCGCGACGGCGGCCGTTAAGACAGGCAACGGCCCGTCCGGACCGCCGGCGCAGCGATGCGCGCGCGGCCGGCACGCGGCGCATCACGCTTATCCGAGGTTACCGTGGCAGAGTGCAGTCACTGCGGCAGGACGTTCCTGGTCGGCGGGCGGTCGATCGACGGCCGCCGCTATTGCCGTCCGGCGTGCGCCCGGGCGCATGCGATCGTCGTCGAGGCAGAACGGGTGCCCGACGCGAAAGTCTGGGAGTACGTGCACGACTGGCGTTACGGACCATGCCCGATCTGCTGTTCGTCGCGTACGAGCTGTGCCTGTCGCTGTCGATCGGCTATGCAAGCAACGGCCAGCAGGCGATCGAAGTCGCGATGGTCAACTATCTGTGGCCGAGCTTCACGCTGGTCGCGGCAATCG
>NZ_JAAGPM010000287.1:0-2926 GCF_017104865.1 Burkholderia sp. Ac-20349 | reverse complement strand
GCGCACGGCGGCCATGCGTTCGGTTCCGCGCTGCGCGATCCGCAGATCTGGCTCGCGATCTTCGTGTACTTCTGCCATCAACTGACGATCTACACGGTGATCTTCTTCCTGCCGGGCATCATCGGCGGGCGTGGTCGGCGCGGCCGAGGATCAGGCTGCAATTCGTGCCGCCGAAGCCGAACGAATTGGAGAGGACGGCGCGTACGCGCGCATCGCGGCTCGCAAGCACGTAGTCGGCGGCGAGGGCCGGGTCGGGTTGCGTCGTGTTGACGCCGGCCGGCACGAACTGCTCGCGCAGCGCGAGCGCGGCGGCGACCGCCTCGAGCGCGCCCGCCGCGCCGAGCGTATGGCCGGTCGCACCCTTCGTCGAGCTGCACGGCGTGCTGGCGAACAGCGCGCCGATCGCGCGGCTTTCGGCTGCGTCGTTGCTCGGCGTCGCGGTGCCGTGCAGGTTCACGTAGTCGATGTCGGTCGCGTCGAGGCCGGCGGACGCGAGCGCCTGCTCGATCGCGACGCGCGCGCCGAGCCCGTCCGGATGCGGCGACGACATGTGATGCGCGTCGCTCGATTCGCCGATGCCGAGCAGCAGGATTGCGTCGGCGTCGAGTGCGGCGGGCCGGTCGGGCACGCGTTCGACGAGCGCGAACGCGGCGGCCTCGCCGATCGAGATGCCGTCGCGCGCGACGTCGAACGGCCGGCACGGCTGGCGCGACAGCAGTTCGAGGGAATTGAAGCCGTACAGCGTCGTCAGGCACAGCGAATCGACGCCGCCGACGACGGCCGCGTCGATCAAGCCTGCCTCGATCATGCGGCGTGCGGAGCCGAACACCTTCGCGCCGGACGAGCACGCGGACGAGATCGCCATCGCCGGCCCGCGCAGCGCGAAAAACGCGCGCACGAACGCAGCCGGCGAATATGGGTTGTGCGTCTGCGCGTAGCGGAAGTCGGCGGGCAGCGCGCCGCTCGCCGGATCGCGGCGCTGGTATGCGTGCTCGGTCTCGAGGATGCCGGCCGTGCTCGTGCCGATGAACACGCCGACGCGCGCCGCGCCGTAGCGCGCGACGGCCGCCGCGACGCTTGCGTCGAAGCCGTCCTGCGTGAGGCCGAGCTGCGCGAGGCGGTTGTTGCGGCACTCGAAGTCGGCGAGGTCGGCACGCACGGGCTGCGCGTCGACGCCGTCCACCGCGCCGATCCACGTGTCGAGATCCGCACGCTCGAAGTCGCAGCGCGTGAGCCCGCCGCGCGCGTGGCGCAGCGCATCGAGGGTCGCATCGAGGCCGCGGCCGATGCAACTGGTGGCGGTGAAGTGCGAGAGCAGGAGAGGTTTCACGAGGGTCGCATCCGGTGGCCGGAACGGGCGCCGCAGCAGGGCTGGCAGGCGCGCCGTTCGAGGTCAGATTTTATCAAACGGGGGTGCCGAACCGGCCGGCTCGCCCGGCCTGCCGGGCGGTTCCGGCGCGAGCGCCGCGCGCAGCGTGGTCCAGTGCAACTGCGCGTCGGCGGCCGCGCGCAGCACCGCTTGCAGCACGTCGAGCACGACCGGTTCGCCGCGTGCGTCGCGCGCCGCGTGGCCGTCGTGCACGAGCAGGATGTCGCGCGCTTCGAGACCGTGCAGCAGGCGGCGCGTGACGGTCGCGGCATCGCGCGCGCGCGTGTCGAAGCCGCGCCGCGTCCAGCTTGCGAGTTGCAGGCCGTGTTCGCACAGCACCGGCTCGAGAAACGGATTGCGCAGGCCGGCCGGCGCACGGAAGAACAGCGGGCGCGTACCGGCGAGCTCGGTCAGCGTCTGTTGCGCGGCCGCGATCTCGCGCCGCAGCGCGGCGGGCCCCGACAGCGAGAACGTGTGCCGGTGCCGCTGGCTGTGGTTCTCGATCGCGTGACCGCGCGCGACGATTGCCTCGATCCAGCGCGGATGACGGCGCGCGAGATCGCCGATGCAGAAGAACGTCGCGCGCGCGTCGTAACGGTCGAGCAGGTCGAGCACACGCGGCGTGACGTCCGGGTCCGGGCCGTCGTCGATCGTCAGGGCGATCCGGCGGCCGGCACCGGGCGGCAGGCGCGTCCAGTTCGGCCCGAGCAGCGTGCTGCGCGGCCACAGGCCGGCGGCGGTCAGTGCGAGATGCGACGCGACCACGCCGCCGACGGCCCACGGCCACGTGGCCGGTTGCGCGACGACGGCGGCGGCCGCGCCTGCATGCAGCGCGGCCGTGCCCGCGATCAGCGGCGTCGGCTTCCAGCGGCGCGTGTCGCCGGGCGGTCGCGACGGAACGGACGACGGCGCGTTCATGCGCGGCTTCCTCGATGACGGTTGACGGCCGCGACCTCGGCCGCGCGCGGCGCGAGAATCGCCGCGAACGCGAGCGCGAGCATCGCGCCCGGGCCGACGGTCAGCCCGAAGGTTTCGAGCAGCGGCACGCGCGACAGCGCGAGCAGCCCGAAGCCGGCGACCGTCGCGAGGTTCGCGATCAGCAGCGACACGAGCGTGTAGGGCGTGACGGGCTGCGCGTCGTCGCGCTTGCAGAAGAACAGCGCGTAGTTCGAGCCGACCGCGACGATCAGCAGCATCCCGACGAGATGCAGGATCGTCAGTTGCACGCCGGCGAGCGCGAAGCCGGCCGTCACGACCAGCACGGCCGCGACGAGCGGCGCGAGCGCGCGCACGACGCGGCGCGGCGAGCGCAGCGCGATCAGCAACAGCACGGCGATCGCGGCAAAACCCGCGAGCGACAGCCGGATGTCCTCGTGCACGTAGCTCACGTACAGGCGATCGGCTTCGGCTTTCATGTCGACGAACAGCGCATCGGGCACGCCCGCGCGCGCGACGGCCGCGCGAATCGGCGTGGCATCGAGACTCGATGCCGGTTGCGCGGTGCGCGCGGCGTCCGGCGCGCGCAGCGGCAGCATCGCGCTCCAGCGGCCGTCACGA
>NZ_JAAGPM010000286.1:0-3171 GCF_017104865.1 Burkholderia sp. Ac-20349 | reverse complement strand
GGACGCCGGGCGACCTGGACCTGATGGAGATCAACGAGGCATTTGCGGCGCAGGCGCTGGCGGTGCACAAGCAGATGGGCTGGGACACGTCGAAGGTGAACGTGAACGGCGGGGCGATCGCGATCGGACACCCGATCGGCGCGTCGGGCTGCCGGATTCTGGTGACGCTGCTGCACGAGATGGTCAAGCGCGACGCGAAGCGCGGCCTGGCGTCGCTGTGCATCGGCGGCGGGATGGGCGTCGCGCTCGCGGTCGAGCGCGCGTGAGCAGGGTCTGACTCACGTCCCGCGTGTGGCGCCTGCCGGCGCCGCATGCGGGCGAAGCGGTTTTCGCGCACGACAAGCCGTGAACAACAAGCGCGAGGTGCCGGTGCGTGCCGCGCCCGCGACGCGGGCGGCTCGCATCGAAGCGGCGGGGCGGCAGCAGGTGCGATGCCGTCGCCCCGCCTTCATCGATTACTTTTCTGTCGGTAATTTATAGGATGACTAAGCGAATTGCAGTTGTGACTGGTGGAATGGGCGGCCTCGGCGAAGCGGTCAGCATCAGGTTGAACGACGCGGGCCACCGGGTAGTCGTCACGTATTCGCCGAACAACACCGGCGCGGACCGCTGGCTGACCGAGATGCATGCGGCCGGCCGCGAGTTCCACGCGTACCCGGTGGACGTGGCCGATCACGATTCGTGCCAGCAATGCATCGAGAAGATCGTGCGGGACGTCGGCCCGGTCGACATTCTCGTGAACAACGCGGGCATCACGCGCGACATGACGCTGCGCAAGCTCGACAAGGTCAACTGGGATGCGGTGATCCGCACCAACCTCGATTCCGTGTTCAACATGACGAAGCCGGTCTGCGAAAGCATGGTCGAGCGCGGCTGGGGTCGCATCGTCAACATCTCGTCGGTGAACGGCTCGAAAGGCTCGGTCGGCCAGACCAACTACGCGGCCGCGAAGGCGGGCATGCACGGCTTCACGAAATCGCTCGCGCTCGAAATCGCGCGCAAGGGCGTAACGGTGAACACGGTGTCGCCGGGCTACCTCGCGACGAAGATGGTCACGGCGATCCCGCAGGACATCCTCGACTCGAAGATCCTCCCGCAGATTCCGGCGGGCCGGCTCGGCAAGCCCGAGGAAGTCGCGGCGCTGGTGGCTTACCTGTGCTCGGAGGAGGCCGGCTTCGTGACGGGCTCCAACATCGCGATCAACGGCGGGCAGCACATGCACTGACGCGCAGTGGCACGGCGGTCCGGCGGCGTGTGCGCACGTGCCGGGCCGCGTTCCGCACTATCCAGTGCCAGGGCGGCGGCAGGTGCGCCGCTTCGGCTTTGCATTCCGGAGAAGGCATGGGCGACACCTGGATGGGACTCGCGATCGGCGGCACGGCACTGGCCGTCGCGCTGACGATGGCGGTCTCGCTCTACTGGCTCGAGCGGCGCCGTGCGCGGCTGCTGCGGAACTTCGATCATCGCGATTGCTGGCTCGTCGCGTACGGCAGATGCTTCGCGCGTGTGCGGGCCCGGCCGGCACGCCGCCTGCGCGGCGCGCGTTGACGGCAGCATTGCGGTAGCGACGCGTCACGATTGACGAGCGGTCACGCATCGCGCGCATGCCACGGGCGACGCGCGCGGTGCCCTTGATCAATCGCTCTTTTCGCTCTTTCCACCCGACTCGCCCGAGTCGTTCTTGTGGAAGATCCGCTTCGTCGTGCGCTTGGTGGCATCCCAGCCTTCGCGCGACGCGTGTGCGACCCCGTGCCCGACCGCCTTCGCGGCGCTTGCGGTCGCGTGGCCGAAGCTGCGGGCCGCCTCGCCGGTCTTGTGCGCGGCTTCCTTCGAATCGCGCTTGATGTCCTGCTTCACTTCCGACATGTCCGCGTGCGCGATCGGGCTGATCAGCGCCAGAACGAGCGCGGTACCAATGAACTGACGAACTTTCACGACCAGGTTTCCTTCTCTTGAGTAAGCGGCTTCATCGAGGATGCGCATTGCCGGCTGGCGCCGGGCGAAACGCGCCGGCCGCCGACGCGTCGAGCATCACTGCCGCGCGGCCGGCCAGCAGCACGCGCTCGCCGCAGCGCAGCGCGAAGCCGTACAGCACCGAGCGGGCGTCGCCGCTCACGCGCTCCGCTTCGACGACGAGCGGCTGTGCGAACGTGTCGAGCCGGTCGACGAACGCGTCGATATTGCGCACGCTCGCGAGATAGCCGACACGCGGGCACGCGTCGTGCGTAACGAGCAGCGCGCCGTGCACGGCCATCGCTTGCGCCGCGTATTCGATGCCGCAGACCGACGCGAGCCGGCCATGCGTGCGCAGCGGGTTGTGCGGATCGCGGTGACTCGTCGCGGTGCAGCGGATGCGGTCGGCATCCCACGCATCGACCGTCTCGAGCAGGCACATCGCGCCGTCGTGCGGAATGTGCGCGGCGATCCACGCGTGGTCGAGCGGCGGCGCGAGCGGGATCGTCGCGGTCATCACGCAGGCTCCGTGAACGTATCCGGCATCGCGACATCGACCTGCACGCGTGTGTCGGCGAGGTAGTCGAGCACGACGCGTGTCGAACGCCGCGCGGCGAGCGCATCGAGCAACGGCAGCACGCGCGCGGCCGGATTGCCGGCGCGCAGTGCGTCGAGTTCGGCATGCGCGAGCGTCGTGGCGGGCGCGTCGGTGAGTTGCACGTCGATGCGGGCGACCGCGCGTTCGCTTGCGTCGGGCGCGAGCACGAGCGCCACGCCGAATGCGTCGCCGATCGGCCGCACCGCGCGCAGCGGTTCCGGATAGTCGGTGTCGTACGCGATCAGCAGCGTCGGCACGCGATCGACCGCGACCTGGCACAGGCTTTCGAGCAGGCCCGCGGCAAAGCTGCCGTCGTGCGCGCACAGCACGTTCGACGTCGCCATCGCGCGGGTCGCGATGCTCCAGTAGCCGGCCGGCGCGTTGTGCACGGAGTTGTGGAAGCGCGTCGGCGACAACTGGCGATCGTCGCCGGCAAGGGTCTCGCAGATCGCGTGGCAATTCTGGCCGTCGCCGCCCGACGCGCTGAACACGGTCGCGAGATAGTCGCGCGTCGCGTAGAGCCGCAGCTGGTAGTCGCACAGCTTGGTGACCACGTAGGGCCCGCGCTCGGGCCGCTCGAGCGTGATCGCCAGGTCGGCCTCGCGCTTCGGCAGGTTGAC
>NZ_JAAGPM010000285.1:0-3178 GCF_017104865.1 Burkholderia sp. Ac-20349 | reverse complement strand
TGCGGCGGCCGGATTCGACGTGCATCGCACGGACGAGCCGCTCGACCTGATCGAGACCGTGTGGGATACGCCGCTGCCGGTGTCGGTCGACTGGGCGTCGTGGTGTCGCGCGGCCGGTCGCGACGCGAGGCTCGCGAGCACGGCGAGGCCGAGCGCGCCGCCCATCATGAACGCGGTGTTGACGATCCCCGACGCGAGCCCGGAATCGGCCGGATCGACGTCGTTCATCGCGGCGAGCAGCATCGGGTTGAACGCGACGCCCGCGCCGATGCCGAGCAGCGTCATGCCGGGCAGCACGTGCCAGACGAAGCCGCCGTCGACCGGCGCGCGCGAGAACAGCGCGAGGCCGCAGGCCGCGATCAGCAGGCCGGCCGCGATCGGGCCACGGATCCCGAAGCGCATCACGATGCGCGCGGACAGCCCGAGCGAGAACGCGGCCATGATCAGGTTCGCCGGCAGGAACGCGAGACCGACCTGCAGCGGCCCGTAGCCGAGCACGCGCTGCATGTACAGCGCGGACAGGAAGAACCACGCGAACATTGCGGCTGCCCACAGCACGCCGATCACGTTCGCGAGCGCGACGTTGCGCGCGGCGAACAGCGTGAGCGGCATCAGCGGATGCGCGGCGCGCGCCTCGATCGCAATGAACAGCGCGAGCAGCGCGACGGCCGCGCCGATCAGCGCGACGGTCTGCAACGACAGCCAGCCGGCTTCGTTGCCGCCGACGATCCCGTAGACGGCCAGCATCAGCGACGCGGTCACGGTGATCGCGCCTGCGACGTCGAGCCGCGCGGTACCGGCCGGCGCGCGCAGGCGCGGCAGCAGCGCGACGCACATCGCATAGACCGCGATGCCGATCGGCAGGTTGACGAGGAAGATCCAGTGCCACGACAGCGAGCTCGTCAGCAGCCCGCCGAGCAGCACGCCGATGCTGCCGCCACCCGCGCAGACGAAGCCGTACACGCCCATCGCGCGGGCGCGTTCGCCGGGCTCGGTGAAGAGGTTCATGATCAGCGACAGCGCGACGGCCGAGACGACCGCGCCGCCGATCCCCTGCACCGCGCGCGCGGCGATCAGCATCGTCTGCGACTGCGCGAGGCCGCACGCGAGCGACGCGAGCGTGAACACGACGAGGCCCGCGAGGAACATGCGCCGCTGGCCGTACAGGTCGCCGAGCCGGCCGCCGAGCAGCAGGCAGCCGCCGAACGTCAGCAGGTACGCGTTGACGACCCACACGAGGGCGGTTTCGGTGAAATGGAGGTCGGTGCTGATCGACGGCAGCGCCACGTTCACGATCGTGCTGTCGAGCACGATCATCAGCACGCCGAGGCAGAGGACGATCAGCGCGTACCAGCGCTTCTCGCCGTGAATCCCGTGGGTCATGGGCTTGCAGCCTTCTGATAGTTATTTGAAAGGATGCATTGTAGACCCCATCGGCGCAGGCTTCCTGCCGGTTTGTGGCAGCAGCGAAGCGTAGTCGCGCGTCCGGGCGGGACGCGCGCGATGGATGCGACGGGCGTTACGAGCGCGCCGGCAGTGCGCAGCCGTCGGGGCCGCAGGCGGCCGCGTCGTCACCGTCGAGTTCGACGATGCCGTCGCGCCATGCCTGGTCGAGCGCCTGCGCAAACGCGTCGGCCGGCTGCGCACCCGACACCGCATAGCGGCCGCCGAACACGAACAGCGGCACGCCGCGACCGCCGATCTGCGCGGCGCGCGCGGCGTCGGCTTCGACTTCGTCGCGGTACAGGTCACTACGCAGCACGGCTTCGACGGCCGAGCGCTCGAGTCCGGCTTCGACCGCGAATTCGGTCAGCTCGGCATGATCGAACAGCGAGCCGTGCTCGCAGAAATACGCGCGGTACAGCCGCTCGGTCAGTGCGTGCGCGCGGCCCGTCGCTTCCGCGAGCTTCACGAGCCGGTGGCCGTCGAGCGTGTCGCCGACGAGCGTGCCGGGCAGGTCGTAGCGCAGCCCGACGCTCGCGGCCGCGTCGGTTACCTGGCGCAGCATCTGGTCGACCTGTGCGGGCGACATCCGGTACTTGCCGCCGAGCATCGCCTCGACCGGCTCGACCGGCTGGCCGGGCATCAGCCGGTATGCGCGCAACGCGACGTCGACGCGGTCGGCATGCGCGAACGCGGCGAGCGCCTCGTCGAAGCGGCGCTTGCCGATCCAGCACCACGGGCAGATCAGGTCGGACCAGATTTCGACGGTCAGGGTCGGGCGGGCAGTCGGGGCGGGAGCGGTCGTCATGGGCGGTTCCGGGCAGCAAAAAAATGTAACCGGGACTATATCACTTTGTGCTTCGACGCTTGGGCTTGCCCGGGCGGCCGTGTGAAGCGGACGCCCGGCGTATCACGAAGCATAGACACGGAAGCGGCGTCCCGATAGCGATTACCGATGCCGGCCGCCGCCGCACGTCGCGGCGAACCGGCCCGCGGGGTGGGTCGCTTACGCGTCGCCTTGCGTTTCCTTCAGGTGCTTGAGGTGCTTGTAGACCGTCGCGCGGCCCATTCCCAGCACGTTCGCGACGTAGTTCGCCGCGCTCTTGCCGCGAAACGCGCCCTCCGCATAAAGCGCTTCGACGAGCTCGCGCCGGTGCTCGCGCGTAAGCCCGTTCAGCCCGACCTGCCGTTCGTGCAGCCAGCTGTGAAGGAACGTGTTGATGCGCTCCTGCCAGTCGTCGCGGAACAGCTCGTCCGGCTGCGCGACGACGCCCGCGCCCTTGATGAACAGGTCGAGCGTCGCGCGCACCTCGTCGAACACCGCGATGTTGAAGTTGATGCACATCATCCCGGCCGGGCGGCCTTCGTCGTCGAACAGCACGTTGCTCACGCAGCGCATCCGGCGGCCGTCCCAGTTCAGCTTCTCGTACGGGCCGATCACGCGCTCGCGGGCGGAATGATCGATTTCCTCGAGCGCGGAATCGTCGCCGACCTCGCGCTTCGACAGGTTGTTCGCGAGATACAGCACGGTCTGGTCGTGCAGGTCGTGGATCACGACTTCCGCGTACGGGAAGAACAGCGCGGCGATACCGTCGGCGATCGGCGCATAGCGGGTGAGCAGCAGGTTCTTGACGGGGGATTGCTTCTTGCGCATCGGGTTCGCCATCTCGGGTGGGCGGGGGCCGGGCAGCGCATCGGGCCGGCGTGCCGGCGCACCGTTGGCCGGCATGCCCGT